>JAYVYV010000337.1:0-24431 GCA_043783985.1 Acidobacteriota bacterium
GACTACAACCACGTCGTCATCCCGCTGACCGATGCCGAGCGGCTCTCGCATTGCCCGTTCATCATGATCACGGAGCCGGGCGGGACGTACTTCGACGACGCCGAGGCGGCGGGGCTGCGGACGTACCTTCAGAAGGGGGGCTTTCTGTGGGCGGACGATTTCTGGGGCGACTACGCGTTCGAACACTGGATGAACGAGCTGCGCAAGGCGCTGCCGTCGAGCGACTACCCGCTGACCGACGTCCCGCTCGAGCATCCGCTTTTTCACGTGCTCTACGACGTGAAGGCCATCGCGCAGATCCCGTCGATCAACTTCTGGTACGGTACCGGCGGCCGCACATCGGAGCGGGGAGCCGACAGCGCCACGCCGCACGTACGCGCCGTCTCCGACCGCGACGGCCGCATCCTCGTCGTGATGACGCACAACACGGACTTCGGCGACGCGTTCGAGCGTGAAGGCGAGAGCCGCCAGTATTTCGAGGCCTTCGCCGGCGCCGGCTACGCCTTCGGCGTCGACACGCTGCTCTACGCGATGACGCACTAGCGATGCGTGGCGCGGGCTCGGCTGCCCGCGCGGCACTGAAGAGCGGCGCGACGTCAGCGCACGATACGGAGGCCCGCGGGCGCGGCGGGCGCCGCCGGCGGACCGATGATCTTGAAGACGCGCCCGAGCGAGTAGCTGACGAGATACAGCTCGCCGTCGGCATCGATGCCGAACGAGCTGACGTTGCCCAACCGCGCGGACGCGCTCAGCTCGGCGGTGTGCTCGATCAGATCCGACGCGCGCGCGTCCCCGACACCGTCGGCATCCAGCGCCAGCGACCAGACGCGCCCCTGTACGTAGTCGGCGAAAAAATATCGTCCCCGGTAGGCCGCCGGAAGCCCTTGGCCACGATAGACGTATCCGCCCGTGATCGACTGGCCGGTGGCGTGGTCTTACTCGTGGATCGGATCGACCAGCGGAAGATATGCGGACGGACGCGACGTCACCTCGTCGTGGGCGCCCTCGCGATTGCGCCAGCCGTAATTGCGGCCGCCGCGATTAGGCGGTTCGTAGTCGACTTCTTCCCAGCGGCCCTGTCCGACGTCGCCGATGATCAACGCGCCAGTGCCGCCGCGCCCCGGATCGTCGAAGCTGTACCGCCACGGATTGCGCAGACCGAACGACCAGATCTCGGGACGCACCCCGGCCGGCACCCCGCCGACAAACGGGTTGCTCGATGGCACCCGATAACCGGACGTATGCGCGTCCGCCACGTTGACGTCGATCCTCAGCATCTTGCCGAGCAGCTCCGTGGGATCCTGGGCCCGATGATCGGGATCGTCACCGGATCCGCCGTCGCCGAGCCCGATGTAGAGAAATCCGTCGGGACCGAACGCCAGGTTGCCGCCGTTGTGATTCGCGAACGGCTGCGCGATGAACGCCTGGCCCGCCGCGCCGCCCCAGCGCAGATCGAAGCGCGATCCCGGGTCGGCCGCCACGCCGTTATCCGGCCGGCGGAACCGCGCGACAACGGTGTCGCCGGAGCGATTGGTGAAATTCACGAAGAACCGGCCGCTTGCGATCGAGTCTGGAGCGAAGGCGAGGCCGAGCAATCCCTGCTCGCCCCCCGTGACGATCGCCGCCGACAGATCGAGCAGGTCGGAGCCGAGGACCGTCCCACCGCGCACGACCCGGATGCGACCGTCCTGCTGCACGACGAACTGCACCGCGCGGTCCGCCGGGTCCTGGACAACCGCGACAGGATTCGAGAACCCCGACGCCTGCGTGCGCAGCCTCAGCTGCGCGCGCGGCTCGGCAACCGCGCCGCCGACGACGAGCAGGAGGATCGCGGTCGCGCGCTGCGCTCGCATGGGGCTATCCTAAACCCTGTGCCGCGGCCGTGGATCGTTCTCTGCTGTCTCACGGTGATCGCCTGCGACAGGACATCGCCGCCGTCTCCGCCCGTCGTCGCCGCGCCGGTCGCGGCTGAAACGATCAGCGGGACGGAGCGCATCGGGTGGGATCAGCCGGCGGGCGACGCGGTCGAGCTCGCGACGATCGGCTACGCCGTCTACGTCGACGGCACGCGCACGGAGCTCGCAGGGGCGACATGCGCATCCGCCGCGGCCGGCCGCGGGTTTCCCTGCACCGTGCGCTTGCCGGCGATGTCGGCCGGGCCGCACACGCTGGAGCTGGCGTCGTGGGTCAACGACGGCGGCGTTCTCGAAAGCGCGCGCTCGGCCCCGCTGCGCGTCACCCTCGTCGTGCCGGTCGTGTCGGCCGCGGGCATTCCGTTGCTGCGGAACGGCCTGATGGTGCGCGCCGTCCCGGTCGCCGAGGGGCTCGAGGCGCCGACCGATCTCGCGTTCGCACCCGACGGCCGTCTCTTCATCGCCGAGCGCCTGGGGCGAATCCGCATCATCAGTGGCGGACGCCTGCTGAAGGAGCCGCCCCCCTGGCTCGGCGAGACGGCCGGCGCGAACACCCAGCTCCTCGCGCTCACCCTCGACCCGCTCTTCGCGCGCACCCACTACGTGTACGCGATCTACACCGCGCCCGCGCGCTCCGGTGAACCGGCGTTCACCCTCGCCCGCTTCCGCGAGGTCTCCAACACGCTGGGCGATCGCGCCGTGCCCGCCTCGTCGCCGTCCCCATCGGCCGCGCTGCGGTTCGGTCCGGACGGGAAACTCTACGCCGCCTTCGACGACGGGGGCGACCCGCGGCGCCGGCGTGATGCGGCGTCCGTGAACGGCAAGGTGCTGCGGCTCGACGCGGATGGAACGACGCCGGGCGATGCGCGCGGCGGGACGCCCGTCTATGCGGCTGGATACGGATCGCCTGTCGCGCTCGACTGGGATCCGCCTACCGGCACGTTGTGGGTGGCGGATCGGGCCGCGGGCGCCTCGGTGTTCGTCTTCTATCGCGGCGCGCTGTTTCCCGCGTGGGACGGCCGATTCCTGAGCGCCGACATGCTCTTCGAACGCGCGCCGGCCGGCGCCGGACTCGTCGCCGTTGGACCGGACGGCTCAATCTACTACGGCACCGCGGGCGCCGTCGGACGGCTCGCTCCGGACCGCGGTCCATAGACCTTCGCCGCGCCCGTGCGTCCGTTCGTAACAATGAACGACCCGTCCGTCTTCGCGCTCACCTTGATCCAGTACGCCGTCGACTCGTCGAGATTCGCGATGTGCTCGTCGGTGAAGAACCGGGGCCCTGGCGGGAGCGACCGGTGCAGCTGCCACGCGTCTTCGAGACCTGGCGCGTGATGCAGCGCCACGAGCACCTCCGGCGACCCACCCTTGACCACGCCGTTGTTGAGGATGGCGACGCGAGGCGCGAACGCGGCAAAGGTCGCGGGATCGGCGGCGTCGACGCCGCCGTGATGCGCGACGAGATAGAGATCGGTGGGCCCAATCATGTCGTTGGGACACGCCAGCGCGAACAGCGGCGCGCCGCTGAGATCGCCGACGTCCAGGAAGGTGAATCGGCCGAAGCGCAGGAGCACGCCGGTCGAACGGGGGTTCTCCGTCGGCTCCTGCGCGGCCGGCGCCGTCGCGCCGCAGGCGGGATTGGCACGGCCTGCGCCGGGCAGCGGCTTTTGCAGCGTCTCGCCTCCCGAGCTCACGATCACCGCGTCGACGCCCTCGATCGGAATATGTTCGCCCGGCCTCGGCATCAGGTGCTTTCCCTTCGCGCGCACCCGCGCGTACCGTTCGAAGGCCGCCTGTGTTCCCGCCACCCGCTCCTCGGCCTGCGGACCGGGAGGCTCGTGATCGACGAACGCGCGAATCGGCATCAGAAGCGCGAGCTCTGGCACCGCCCCGTCGTGGTCGGCGTGAAAGTGTGTCACCAGCAGGTAGTCGATCCGTTTCACGCCGGCAGCGCGCGCCGCGGCGAGAACCCGGTTGGCGTCGCGCGCGTTCTTCGGATCGCCAGGGAGCGACGCGAACGTGCCGTCGCCGGGAAACCCTCCGTCGATCAGCAGCGTCCGTCCCTCCGGCGTCACGACCAGCGTGGCCTGGCCGCCTTCGACGTCGATGAAGTAGATGTCGAGCGTGCGGCGCTGGGCCGCGGCCGCTCGCGGCGAATGCGCGAGCAGCACAACGATGAGCAGCGAGCCGATCTGTTTCACACGTCCCCCTCGTGAGATGCTTGATGCGCATGCGCATCGGACTCGTCGTCTCCGGCGGTTTCGATCCGTCGGGCCGCGAGCGCGTCACGCCGAGCCTGCTCTGGCTCGTCGAGCGCCTCGCGCGCCGCCACGATGTGCACGTGTTCGTCCTTCACTATTATCCCCAACCGTGCAGCTATCCGTTGCTCGGAGCGACAGTGCATGATATCGGACGCGTCGAGGCGCCGCCCGGCTTGCGCCGCGGCCTGCAGCGCCGCCGCCTCGCCTCTGCCGTCAAGGCCCACGGTCCTTTCGATCTGCTGCACGCGTATCTGGGGATGCCGGCGGTCGTGTCCTCGCGTATCGGGCGTCGCCTCGCCATCCCTGTCGTGGTCACGCTCGACAGCGGCGAGCTCACGTCGATCGAGGACATGCAGTACGGCCTTCAGCGGCGCTGGTTCGATCGCCGCGCGGTCGCATCCGCCATTCGCACCGCGACTCGCGTCACGGTCGCGACCGATTTCATGGCGAGGATGGTGCCGGACGGACTGAGCCGCGCGCCCGTCGCTGTGATCCCGATCGGCATCGATGCCCGCGGCTTTCCGCCCGCCACCCGCGTCGATGGTCCGCCGTGGCGGCTGCTGCGCGTCGGCAGCATCAACCGGGTGAAGGATCATCCGACGCTATTGCGTGCGCTCGCATACATCGTCGCCCGGGGGGTCGACGTGCACCTCGATGTCGTGGGCGAAGACACGTTGAATGGCGCCGCACAGGCGTTGACGAGCACACTCGACCTCGACTCGCGCGTCACGTTCCACGGATTGCAGCCGACCGACCGCCTCGCCGCGTTCTATGCTCGCGCGCATCTGCACCTCGTCTCCTCGCGCCACGAGGCGGCTGGTGTCGTGGTGCTGGAAGCGGCGGCGGCCGGCCTGGCCACCGTCGGAACGGCGGTGGGCTATGTCGCCGATTGGCATCCGGATCGCGCGGCAGCCGTGCCGGTCAGCGACCCGAATGCGCTAGGAAACGCGGTCATCGACTTAATCCAGGATTCGCCCAGACGCCAGCGCCTCGCCTCGACCGCACGCGCGTGGACGCTCGCCTACGACGCCGACTGGACCGCCGATCAGTTCGAGCGTGTGTACGGGGCGGTCCGGTCCTGACTAGGGAACGCCACATCCTCCCCTGAAGCGTCAGGCGACGTCATGAACGATTCTGCAATTCGTGTCGCGTATAGGAACATAAGTTTGTAAAATACTTAAAAACATGGACTTAAGCACTTTAATATCGGGGTAATTATAAATAAAGTGTCACGATATGGGACAATACGCCACGTGAGTCAGTCTCCTACATCGATAGCTGTAAACACACGCAACAATCTACGCAACAGTAAGTTACGGGCCGTCAGGCTGTTGAACTGCAGAGCCGGACTCGTTTATGCGGTCAGATATTAAAGTCGTTAAATATACCTTAGTGTCATATTTAGGCCGTGAAGACTCCGATCATCTTGCGATAGTCGACGCGTCGTGGGTCGTAACCCGTAGTCAGGAGCTTCGAATGCCTTGTCGTCTCGTGCCTGTAAAGACCACTCGCCTGGTCGTCGTCGCTGCGGTCTTCGTCGCCTGGGCCTCCCTTGGCCTGCAGGGCTCGAACCGCGATCGGCCGGCGCACCTCTCCGCCGATCTCACCAGGCATCAGGCGCGCAAGACGACCGAGCGCACGCGCGTCATCGTCCACGGGACGGATCGCGACCTCGATTTGCTGGCCTCGCGTCACCGGCTGCAACTCGTCAAACGGATGCACGGCGCGGCCGTGGTTCTGGCAAACAGCGCAGAATTGACCGAGCTGTCGCGTGACGCGGCCGTCGACCATCTGTCCGGCGATCTGCCCGTGCAAAACTCGACGGTGATCTCGGACGCATCGACGGCGGCGGACCAGACGCGCGCCGGAAACGGGCTGGTCGGCTCCCTCGCCATTCCGGGAGTGGACGGCCAGGGCATCGGCGTCGCGGTCGTCGATTCCGGCATCGCGCCGCACTCGGCGCTCGGGAACCGCGTCGTTGCGAACGTGAGCTTTGTCACAGGCGATCCCCAGATCAATGATGCCTTCGGCCATGGCACGCACGTCGCCGGGATCATCGCCGGCAACCCCGCCCGGGCCAGCGGCGTCGCGCGCGATTATGGCGGCGGCATCGCGCCAGGGGCGAACCTGATCAACGTCAGGGTGCTCGGCGCCGACGGCAGCGGCTTCACCAGCGACGTCATCAACGGCATCCAATGGGTCGTCGCCAACCGCGCCCGCTACAACATCCGCGTCATCAATCTGTCGCTCGGCCATCCAGTGACGGAAGCCTGCTCCACCGACCCGCTGTGCCAAGCGGTCAATCAGGCGGTGCAGGCCGGAATTGTCGTGGTCGTTTCCGCAGGCAACACCGGGAAAGCCCTCGACGGCCGCGCCATCCTGGGTGGTATTTCTTCGCCGGGGAACTCTCCCTATGCGATCACGGTCGGCGCGCTGAACACGTGGGGAACGGTCGATCGATCCGACGATACCGTGGCGACGTTCAGCTCGCGCGGACCTTCGGCGTTCGACCGCGCGGTGAAGCCTGACATTGCGGCGCCCGGCACGAAAGTCCTCTCGTTACAGTCCGACGGCGCGTTCCTGCCGACGATGTATCCGTCGATTCATATCGCGGGCAGTGGCAACAATGCCTATATGTATCTGAGTGGGACCAGCATGGCAGCCCCGATGGTCAGCGGTGGCGTGGCGCTGCTCCTCCAGGGATCTCCGAATCTGTCTCCGGCGCAGGTGAAGTTCGCGTTGCAGAACGGCGCGACGGCTATGACCGACGGAGGCCTGATGGGCGCCGGAGCAGGCAGCGTGAATTTCTGGGCCTCGCGTCAGATCGCCGTTTACGGGGTCTCTCCCGCCTCAGCGCAGACCGCACCCTCGCTCGGTTTGGCGCAACGCTTCGCGGTCTTGGGCGGCTCGACGGTCACCAATACCGGTTCGAGCGTCATCACCGGAGACCTGGGCGTCAGCCCTGGCACCGCCGTCACCGGTTTTCCTCCCGGGCTCGTCGCGTCGGGCACGATACACGGCGCTGATACTGACGCGCGTGCGGCTCAGGATGCCGTCACCGCGGCGTATAACAACCTGGTCGGCGCAGCGTGCACCCAGGATATGACCGGTCAAGATCTGGGCGGACGCACGCTCACCGCAGGCGTCTACTGTTTTTCCTCTTCGGCCCAGCTGACGGGAACCCTCACGCTCAACGCCGGCGGCAACGCCAACGAAGTTTTCATTTTCAAGATGGGGAGCACGCTCACGACGGCGAGCGCCTCGTCGGTTGTTCTGATCAACGGCGGGTCCCCTGGCAACGTGTTCTGGCAAGTCGGCAGTTCGGCGACGCTCGGGACCGGCACGTCGTTGGCAGGAAACATTCTGGCGTTGGCGAGCATCACGGTGACCACTGGCGCACGCGTGACGGGCAGGACCCTGGCGCGAAACGGCGCCGTGACGCTGGATACCAACGCGGTCACAGCGAGCCCTCAGCTGAAGTCGGCCCTGACGACAACGGTGGGCGGCGCGGTGACCACCGGAAGCGGCGTCTCGTTCTGGGACATCGGCACGCTCGCGGCTCGTCTCGGGGCGGGCACCGGCACTCGCCTCCTCTCGGCTGTCGACGCATCCCTCGCGTGGGCGAATCCGTCGCTCCTGACGTTCGGCGACCTCAACCTGCTGGGACTCACGAATCCTCTGACGGCGCTCGCCGCGAACCCGCTGCTCTGGGGTAACGTGGCGTCGTGGACGTCGGCGAACCAGATTCTCTGGGGCGATGCGATTTACAACCCGCAGGGCAGCCAGATTCTCTGGGGCGATTCGTCGGCGACCAAACACCCCGGCGATAACCAGATTCTCTGGGGCGATTCCGTGCCGCCCATGCCGGTTTCTGAGTAGGCCGTGTCGGCCAAGGTTGACGTGGCATTTCCGCGGTCACCGCTTAAACCGTACGTAGTGGTGGTCTCGCTGGTCGGCGTGGCCGTCATCGGAGAGTCGCTGTTCTCTCTGAGGACGACCGCGCATCCGTGGGAATGGCTGCTGTTTGTCGCCATGTCGGTCCTGGCCGGGTCGTTCAGGATAAAGGTCTCGTCCATCTCGGCGAGCGTTTCGGTGTCCGACACCTTCTTCATTTCGACGGCCCTCCTCTTCGGCCCTGCCCCGGCCACGCTGGCCGTGGCCCTCGATAGCTTGGTAGGTTCGTGGCGACGGCGCCATGCACCGCTGCGCCGCGCGCTCAACACGGCGTCGCCCGCGCTGGGCATGTGGGCCGGTAGTCACGTGTTCTTCTGGATCGCGCGCATGCCCCCGCTTGCCGAGGCGCACGCGCCCATCGGCCGGCTCCTGTTGCCGCTGCTCGCGTTGACGGTGGTGTACTTCCTTCTGAACTCCGGCCTGATTGCCGTCGCGATCGGGCTCGATGCGCGGAAGTCGCCTCTGCAGATCTGGCGGCAGCACTTCCAGTGGCTGTCGGTGCACTGCCTGGCGGCGGCGTCGGTCTCGTTCTGTCTGGTGTTGCTGATTAACGAGGTCGTCGGCCTCGGCGCGGTGCTGGTGGTGCTGCCGCTCCTCATCGTGCTGCACCTCACGCTGCGTTCCTCCTTCGGCCGGCTCGAAGACGCCCGCACGCACCTGGCCCATCTCGATCGTTTGTACCTCTCGACGGTTGAAACGCTCGCGATGGCGATAGACGCGAAAGACGACGTGACGCACAGCCACGTGGTTCGGGTGCAGGCGTATGCGATCGGTCTGGCGCGTGCGCTCGGCATCACGGACGAGCTCGAGTTGAAGGCGATCGAAGCGGCTGCGCTCCTGCACGACACCGGGAAGCTGGCGGTGCCCGAACACATCCTCAACAAGCCGGGCAAGCTCACGGAGGCGGAATTCGAAAAAATGAAGCGCCACGTCGACGTGGGCGCGGACATCCTCTCGCTCGTGCGGTTCCCGTATCCGGTGGTGCCGATCGTGCACTGCCATCACGAGAGCTGGGACGGCACCGGCTACCCGCGCGGCATCGGCGGCGAGGACATCCCCATCGGTGCCCGGATTCTCTCGGTCGTCGATTGCTTCGACGCGCTCACGTCGGATCGGCCGTATCGCGGCCGAATGACGGAGGCGGCCGCTCTGCAGATCCTGCGCGAGCGCAGCGGCAGCATGTACGACCCGCGCGTGGTGGCTACCTTCATCGAAATCTACCGGAGCATCCCGATTGCTCCGGGCGATATCGTGGCGGGGCATGAAGTGCTCCAGAGGATTCATCAGTCGCGCCACGAGACCGACGCGCCGCACGAACTGGTCGCAGACATCGGCGGCGCGGCATCGACGAACCTGCTCGTGTTCGTGAGCCTGGCGCGCGCCTTCACCGGCGAAGCGGGCGTGGCCGACGTCTTGGCGCTGGGGTCGACGCTCCTGGCCGACGTGATGCCCGGATCCACGGGCGCCTGGTTTCTTCCCGATACCGCGCACGATCGGCTCGTCGTCGCAGACGCGTTCGGACCGGCTGCGGCGGCGCTTCGCGCCACGTCGGTCCCGGTCGGCGAGCGGCTGAGCGGGTGGGTGGCGGCGAGACGCCAGCCGATCATCAACTCCGACGCGACGCTCGATCTGGGCGCGCGCGTGGACGCGGTCACACCGCCGCTGTCGCGATGCATCAGCCTCCCGCTCATGGTCGGCGATGCGCTCGTCGCCGTTCTCACGCTCTACACCGCCGCACCAGACGGCTTCACGGCCGATCACGCGCAGCTCGTCCAGACCGCGGCGCCTCACCTCGCCAGGGCGATCGACGCCGCCGTCCGGACACACAGCGCGAGTCGCGAGACCGTCCCCCCAGAAAAACCGGCTCCGCAGGAACTGCGGCTCGTCGCGTCGCGCTGAGATCGTTTTCACGCCAACCGGTCTCAATCACGCCCCGTGACGTGCCCGTGCGAAGGTCGCGCATGCCTTCATCGGAGGCTCACGGCGAGGGTGGTGTTACCAGTTCGCCAAGTCAACCCAGCCGCCGTAGGCGACGTATAGAGAATTTCTGCAGGTTCTGCGTTCATCGTCATGGCGGACGGCGGCCTGGCGGCCGCAGGAGGAGCGCGCCGCTCAGCAGGCGGCCGGGATCGAGCCGCGCGCCGGCGCGCGTCAGCAGAACGCCGGACCCGAGATGACGGCCACCGTCAGCGTCGAGGCCCATGCGGTGCAGAGAATCCAGCGCCCGAAGCGCTCGGCGCCGAGGCCGCGCGCGAGCGCGAGGGAGAACGCGAACCCGATTGCCGCGCGCGCGAGGTGGGATCCGAGAAACGCGGCACTGAGCCTCAGGATGCGCGCCGGCGGGGTCATGCGGCGGACACTCCGGGCTCAAGGATCGGAGAGCCGGCGACGCGCCGGACGAGCCCGGAGTCTGCGAGCTTGGGCGCGCCATCGACGCGCAAGCGGCGCGGCGTCACCCGGCGCGCCTGAAAGATCGCGGCGAATTCGGGATCGCCGACCAGCGGCCGTCCTTCGACCGCGACCAGCCTGACGTCGCGCCGTTTCGCCTCGAGCAGCGCCGCCCCAGGCTGGTCGGCGAGCGGCGGCAGGACCATGAGGTCCGCGGGCGCCCCGACGGCGAGCCGCCCGGCGCGCGGTTGCCGCAGCAGCGCCGAGGCGTCGCTCGTCACCATGCGCAGCAGCGCCGCCGGCGGGAGGGACGACGCGTCGCGTGCCGCCCGGAGCTCATCGAGCAGATCGAGCGATCCGGTCACGCGCGAGTCGGTGCCGAGCGCAACCGTGACGCGTGGGTCGTCCCCTCCGGCGACGAGCGCGGAGACCAGCGCGGTGCGGCCGAAAAGAAACGCGTTCGACGCCGGACACCAGACGAGCCCGCCCCCCGCGCGCGCCACGCGCCGCCAGCCGTTTTCGTCGATCGCCACGCCGTGCACGATCACGGTGTTCGGCTTCAGACAGCCGAGCGCCTCGAGGCGCGGCAACTCCCCGCGCGCCTCGTCGTCCACCCCTTCGGCGAGGTGGACGAGGAACGGCGCGTCCGCCGGCGTCATGCGCGCGCGGGCCGCGACCTCCCCTCCCGGTTCGCCCCGCGCGCCGGCCGGCTGCGACTCCAGCAGAAACGAATGCGCCCAGCCGTAGCGCCGCACCAGCCGGATCGGCAACGTCCGTCTCAGCTCGGCGTAGAAGGGGTTGTGATGCGCAACGGTGGTTACCCCCGACAGCAGATTCTTCAAGCCGCCGATGAACAGCCGCTCGCCGAGCGGGTGCGCCCGTCCGTCGCGAATCGCCGGGTCGCCCGAAAGGCGCGGGCCCATGTCCGCGATCCAGCCCGACGCGTTCTCGTACCGATCGCGTCCCTTGAGGCGGCCGTAATGGTTCAGCTCGAGATGATCGTGCGCGTTCACGAGCCCCGGCAGCACGAAACCGCCCTGCAGATCGAGCACCGTGTCGCCGCGTTTGGGTCGCTCGCCGATCGCGAGCACGCGCGACGAAAAGCGGATCGAGTCCGCAATCCCGTCGGCGGCGGCGACCCGCGCGTTCACGAGCGACACGGCGTTGGCCCAGATCACGGCTCGTTCACCCCGTGAAAGCCGACGATTCTTTGGGGAATTGCCCCACCGGCGGCGCGGCGTCGGGCCGGGATCGCTGGCACCAGGTACTGCGGGCGGGGATGTCCGGCACCAGGTGTCGGAGTTTTTACTGCGGGCGGGGATGTCCGGCGCCAGGTGTCGGAGTTTTTACTCCGACACCTGAGCCCTGACCCCGACGCCGGCTGGTCAAGCACGGCCGCCAGCGCCATGACCGAGCGCGGCAGCGGCTGCTTTCGCGGCGTCGACGAGATCGGCTCGTCGATCATCGCGCCACCCACAGGCCGAACGCGGCCGGCGCGCGCCGCAGCCTCACGCGCGCGACGCCGCGCCGCAGGCGCCATCCGAGCGGCCCGCGCGACGGCACGAACTGCGGCCGCAGCGCGAGCGTGTCCGCGATGCCGTCGAGCCGCGCGAACGTGAGGTAGCCCGCTCCCGGCTGCACGGCGTCGGAGCAGCCGCAGTCGCTCTTGAAACGCTCCAGCGCCGCACGGGCCATGGCGAAGCCGTCGTCGTCGGCTCGGAACATCGGCGAATCCATGACCACGAGCGCTCCGCCTGGCGCGAGCACGCGGTGCGCGCCCTCGAGCGTCGCGGCCGTGTCAGCCGCATAGTGCAGCGATCCGTTGAAGACGACGAGATCGAACTGGCCCGCCGCGAACGGCAGCGCGTCGAAGTCGGCCTGCACCGTGGGAAAGCCGGTTGCATAATGACGCGTGGCGCCAAGGCCGTCGACTTCGTCGTCGATCGCGTCGACCGCCACCGCGCGATGGCCGATCGCGCTGAGGCGATGTGACAGCCAGCCGCTGCCCGCCCCGAGGTCGAGCACATGCAACGGCATCGCCGCGGCGGCGAGTACGTGGCCGAGCAGGTGGTGAAACGTCTCGCGGCGCACCTGCCAGTCCTTCGCGTACGGGTCACCCGGCGCGACCGACGGCAGCCTGCGATAGTAATCGGGCGCCGACGGCCGCCGCCCCTCTCGCTGGCGGACCATCCGGTACTGACGGACGAACGGCTCGAGGCGGGCGCCCCGCGTCGCCGTGAGGAATCGCCATACGCCCCCGCGTCGATCGAACAGGCGGCCGCATCGGGCGCACGCAAAGCGATCGGCGCCGGTCTCACACAGATCCGTTCGGCATTCAGGACAGACGAAACGCGGCACCCACACGGCTCAGGCCTTCCTCGAGACGACGAGAAAGTGATCGCCCCACCCGCGCAGCACAGGCCAGCCCCCGCACCGATCCTCTGCGCGCTGCAGGCCGGCGACCAGCGCGGGATGGCGATCGGCGAACCCCTGGAGGTACGGCGGGGGCACGAAGAGCCCGAGCGCGCGAAGCGAGACGCGCGTCATGCCGGCGGCAACCAATATCGCTTCCAACTCGCTCGGGCTGAAGTACCGCGTCCAGACGGTGCGCCCGTCGAGCGGAACCGGCACGAGTCCCCGGCGGAATCGAATCGCCACGCGCGAGAGATCGCCGCGCGACGCGTACAGCGCCATCTCCCACGGACAGATGCGCCCGATGACGGAGGCGACGAGCACGCCGCCCGGCTTCAGCCGGTCCGCGATGGACTGCGCCGCCGCCGCCAGATCGACCACGCAGTTCAGCGGTCCGAAGTTGGAGTACGCCGCGTCGAACGGCGCCTCGGCCCGCTCGAGCCGATCGATCTCGTGAATACCGACGTGCTGGACGTCGACGCGGTCTCCCAGGCCGGCATCGCGCGCCCTTCGCCTCGCCTGCTCCACCATCGCCGGCGACCAGTCGATCGCGGTGACGCGGTATCCGTTGCTCGCCAAATCGACCGCATCGGCGCCGGGTCCGCATCCGAGATCGAGCAGCCTCGACCCGGCCGGCACGTGCGCGGCAATCGTCCGGTATACGCGCGCGCGCATCGCGCACAGCAGGGGGTTACCGTCATTCGACCGGCCGTAGCCGGGCGCAACGCCGTCGAACGCGTGCTGCGTCTCCAGGAGCGCACGCGTCATGAGGCCCACGGCGCGCTCCTCCACGACGTCTTCAGCGCACAGACGCAGCGCACGCAGACCGGATTCGCCCCGACGTCCAACGACTGGCGGAACGCCCGCAGGTTGCGAGCGACGATCGCCGCGAGAGGCGTCTGCCGGACGTTCCCGATCGATCCGTGAAAGAAACACGGCCGTACGGACCCGTTTGCCTCGACGACGACTGAGACCCAGGGGGCGTTGCAGGACACGGCCGGAAACCGCTCCGCCCCGTTGAGCGCCGCGTAGTACCGCGGCAGCCGCCGCAGTTTCTCCGGAGACTCCGCGACGAACCCCGACGCGAAGTCAGCGGCGCAGGTCGCGACCGTGTGCTCGACGATCGCCTCGAATTCGGCGATCTCTCCGTCCTCGAGGGCCAGCGTCGCACGCTCGGGCACGCTGTCCCTTCCGAACCCGAGCGACGAGACGTCCGCCGGCAGAAACGACATGCGATCCAATTCCAGCGACTTCGCGTGCGCGATCAGCCGCGGCAGCTCGCGGAAGTTCGCGCGGTGCAGCGTGGCGCGTCCCGAGATCGGGATGTGCGGGGCGATCCGCCGCAGCCGCGCGACGCCGCGGGCGACGATGGCCAGCGCGTCGACGCCCCGGATCTGCTCGTACAACGACGCGCTCGTGGCGTCGAGCGAGACGATGACGCGTTCGAAATGCTGCGCCACGCGCTCCGCGAAGCGCTCCAGCAGCACGCCGCTCGTGAGCAGGTGCAGCGTCATGCCCCGCGCGCGGAACATCTGCGCCGCGTCGAACACCTCGGGGCGCAGCAGCGGTTCGCCCCCCGAGAACACCACCATCCTGGTGCCGAGCGTCGGGAGCGCGTCGGCCACGCGTGCGATCTCGTCGAGCGTCAGATCGTCGGCGCCGCTCTGCTTCCACCAGTCGCACGACACGCAGCGGCTGTTGCAGCGGCCCGTCGGATAGAACATCAGCAGCGGCAGGACGAACGTGCGGTTCGTCATGTGTCCGAGCCTGATGAGCGCGGCGGTGCCGAGCGTGGACGAGGTCATCGGCTCACTTCAGCGACGCCTGATCCGTGGGCACGGCCGCGGCCTGGCGCGTCAGGACGGGGACGAGCGGCGTCGGCGGCGACGGCGCCGTGAGGCGCGCCAGCCGGCTCAGGCGGCGCTGGAGCAGCGACACCTTCGCAGCCTGGTACACGACGTTGGCGGCCGCGCGCGCGTGACGCCGATCGGCCTTCCAGGGACGAGCGGCCGCGTGCGAGACGATGCGTTTCGATTTTTCCGCGCGGAACTCCGCGTGCACGAGCGCGTGCAGCGCCCGATAAAAATCGGGGACGTGGGTGGCGTGATACATCATCGCGAGATCGTTGGAGTCGACCCAGTTCTGCTTCTGGCCCAGCTGCGCCTGCACGCGCTGGTAGAACGTCGTCCCCGGCAGCGGATAGGAGACGGAGACGCCGATGTCGTCCGGCGCGCACGCCCGCACCATGTCGCGCGTGCGGTCGATGTCCTCGCGCGTCTCGCCGGGATAGCCGAACTGCAGGAAGAACCCGACGTCGACGCCTGCCTCGTGCAGCAGCCGGGACGCCGCCGCGATCTGCCAGACGCGTGTGCCTTTCTCCATCGCGTCGAGGATCCGCTGCGATCCCGACTCGGCTCCGATCCACGCCGTGCGGCAGCCGGCCGCTTTCAGCGCCCGCGCGACGTCAACCGTCACCTGATCGGCGCGGAGCAGACACTTGAAGGGGATCGCCGCATCGCGCGCCTGGAGCAGCGTGGCGAAGCGCTCGATCCAGCCCGGCTTCAGGCCGAAGATGTCGTCGGCGATCCAGAGGTGATCGGGCCGGAACCTGCGCTTCAGCCACGCCATCTCGTCGGCGACGTGCTCCGGCGATCGCGCCGTGTAGCGCTGGCCGTAAATCGGCTTCGCGCACCAGTTGCAGTGATACGGGCATCCGCGCGTCGTCACCAGGTTCATCGAGAAGTAGCCGTGGTGCGACCGCCACGTGGCGCGGTAGCGATCGACATCGACGAGGTCCCAGGCCGGGAACGGCAGGGAGTCGAGCTCGCGGATGGTCGCGCGCGGGCGCGTGCGAACGACGCGGCCGTCCTCGTCGCGAAGACAGAGCCCGTCGACGGCCTTCAATCCGCCTGACGTCCCCGTCCAACCTGGCCCACCCGCCCCGCCTGGCCCGCCCGTCCGCGCGAGCGTATCGAGCAGCTCGACGAGCGTCATCTCCCCTTCGCCGGTGACGACGACGGCGGCGCCGCGATCGAGGTAAGTGGCCGGATGATCGGACGCGTCGGCGCCGGCGACGATCGTCGTGATGCCGCGCTCGCGCGCGGCGTCGATCATCGTGAGCGCGGCCTGCCGCATCCGCAGCAGGCACATCTTGCTCAGGTAATTGAAATTGTCCTCGTAGATCACCGCGAAGCGCGGACGATGCCGGTCGAGCGCGTCCGCCCATTCCGCCTCGGACGCGGCGAGCATCGCGTCGAACAGCGCCACGCGGTAACCGCGATCGCGCACGCACGCAGCGGCATACAAGGCGCCGAGCGGCGCGTAGGGCTGTCGCGCCTTCCAGAGCTTCGGATCGAAACGCAGGAAGTACGCCTGGCCGAAGAGGACGTCGACGGCGGCCGCCGCCGGCCCCGAGGCCCGCGCCGCAGGTGCGGCCGTCGTCCTGACCGGCATGGCGGAGGGCTTGCGCCCGGCGTCCGCGGTGTTCCTGTAAATCTCCAGGCTCTCGCGCGCGGCACGTTGCCACGAAAACGACCTCGCGCGGTCCAGACCGCGACCCGACAGATCCTGGCGTCGGTCGCGGCTCCCTGCCAGCGCGACGAGCGCGCGGCCCAACTCGTCCGGCTCGATGCGGTCGACCTCGACGATCGCCCCGCCGCCAATCTCCGACAGCGCGGGGGTGCGCCCCGTGATCACGGGGACGCCGCACGCCATCGCCTCCACGACCGGCAGGCCGAAGCCTTCGTACATCGAGGGGTAGACGAACATCTCGGCCAGGCTGTAGAGCGCAGGCAGATCCTCGAACGGGACGTACCCGGTGAAGGTGATCGCGCCGGCGACCTTCGATCGGGTGATCTGTTCCTGGATTCCGCGCGACAGCCATCCGTAAGGGCCGACGCACACCAGTTGATGCGGGAGCTCTCCGGATCGCCGGCGCGCGGCGAACGCCTCGATCAGCGTCGGGAGGTTCTTGCGCGGCTCGATCGTGCCGACATAGAGGATGATCCGCTCGCCGAGGCCGTATCGCGCGCGTACGCGCTCGAGCGCGTCCGCGTCGTGCACCCGCGTGAAAGACGGAGCGGCCGCCTCGTACACGACGTGCACGCGGTTCGGGTCGATGTGGTACAGGCCGACGATGTCGCGTTTGGCGCTCGCCGACGGCGTGATGATCGCGTCGGCCCGCCGCGCGGCGAGATCGACGAGCGGCCGGTTCAGGATCACGCGGCGTAGCGGATGATAGCGGGGATAGAGCCGCAGGCTCATGTCGTGGATCGTCACGACCGTCGGGACCGGCGACATCAGCGGCAGCATCCCGTTCGTGAAATGGACGACGTCGGCTTCGACCTCGCGGAGCGCGGTGACGGCGAGCGTCTGCATCCAGACCACCCGCGGCACGCGCCGCGCCGGCGTCGCCACCCGTACACGCGACGGCAGCGGCGACGTCGTGTCGATCGCTCGGTTCGAGACCACGATCAAGTCGTCGTCGGTCGCCGCCCGCGCGAGGTGGTGCAGCAGGTGCTCGGTGTAATACCCGACGCCGGTGCGTCCCGGCCGCAGCGCGGTGCCGTCAAACGCGATTCGCATCCGGCCAGGCCTCCATGCCGCGCGCACACGCGACGGCACATCCGAGGATCAGCGAGAAGAGCACGTAGGTCGGCGCAAAGCTCAGAAACGAATCGACCGACGCGTGGACCGCAATCGCGAGCACGGCGGCCGCGAGCCCGAGCGCCGCGCCCCCGCCGACTCCGTCCCCGCGGCGCGCGAGGCCGATCGCGCACGCCGCCGCCCGCCAGAGAAGCCACGCGAACGCGGAGGCGACGAGCAGGCCGCCGCCGGCGAGCATCTCGAGATACATGTTGTTGCTGTGCGTCCGCTCGTCGGCGCCCGGCAGACCGGCGTACGAGCTGTATGCCAGCCGGAAGTTGTCGGGGCCGACACCCGCGAACGGGTGCGCCGCGAACATCCGCGCGGCGGCGCGCCACAGCACGAGCCGGCCCGGCCGGACCGTCGGCCGCGGCGGCGGGATCGTGGTGACCGGTTCGTCCCGGACGGCTCCGGCGACGATGGCGTGCGACATCACCCGCGCCGCGCCCGGCTCCGTGCTGAACCACAACCGCCCTTCCTGGACGAGATCCCACTCGAGGCGGTATGGCCCCGGCTGCCGCGGCGCGCGGACGCGCGTGGCCACCGAGACGGTGGTGTCCGGCAGGACCGGAGCGGCAAAAAGTGTCCGCTCCCCCTCGAAGGTGACGAATTGATCGCCGTCCGGCGCACGCCAGTGGTACGACAGCAGGATCGGCGGCGTCGCGCGCGAATCCCACGGCAGGCGGCCCGTGTTGGTGACCGTGACGGGCACGGTCGACAGCCCTTCCGTGGAAAGCCGCAGATCGGGCGGCGCGACGACCTTCGCGCGGTACCACGACTCCTGACCTTCGCTGGTCAGCCGCAGCCACACCGTTTCCGCCGGCAGCGACACCGCGCACAGCAGCGCGACGACGCCGGCGAGCCCGGCGACGACCGCGGCGCCGGCATCACGGCGCCTCCGACGCCGGCGCACACCGCCGACCAGCAGCAGGCTCGCCGCCATCGTGATGAGGCCGGCGCGCGTGAACGTCAGCGTGATCGCCTCGGCGATCACAACCAGCGCCATGAACAGCGCCGCGACACGCCCGAGGCGCGCCGCGTCGACTTCGGTCAGCATCACGCCGAGACCGGACGCGAAGACCACCTCGAGATACATCGACGCGATCGTCGGGTACTGCAACGGTCCCCCCGCGCGGACGTGTGCACCCACCGTCGACACCGCGGGACGGAACGCCTCGAGACCGGCGAGCACCGGTCGCACCCCGCGGTACTCGAGGATTGCGAGAACGCTGACGACGACGCCCACGGCGACGGAGAGGGTGAGGGCCGAGCGCAGCCGCCCCGGCGTGGTGAGGCCCGCCGACGCGATCAGGAACACGCCGAACGCCGCGCCGAGACGGCCGGTGAGGCGGAGCGCGTTGGCCGGCGAGACGGGCGACATCACGGACGCCACGAACATCGCGAGCAACAGCGCGACCCACGGCTGCGTCAGCGGCGTCCGCCAGTCGGGCAGGCGGCGCGACCACACCAGCGCCGCGGCGACGCCGAGACCCACGCAGAGCACGGCCGCTTCGAGATTGCTGACCGACTGGCGCGGAAGGCGCAGCACCGGCGCGGTCAATTCGAAAGGCGCGACCAGCGTCAGCAGCGCGACGCCGGCGAAACAGGTAGTGCCGACCATGTCTGTGTGGACTCGGATGTGGAACGCAGGCTCCAAGATCCTTGCCATCGCGTGCACGCAGACACCGGGCACGCCTGCTGCATAAGTCCCCATCATCACGCTGCCGACACCGAAGAAAGGCTGGAACGCTTACGGTGGACGAAAGATCGTTTCCAAACGCGAAACCGCGAGGCGTACGCCTGATCGCGTACAAAGCCGTCGCCGATCTGGCGGCCAAAGGCTCGTTGTTCGTGGTCACCATCGTCGCCGCGCGACGGTTGTCGCCCGAGTCCTTCGGCGTGTTCTCGCTCGGCTCGGCGCTGGGCTGGATGGTCGCCGTCGTTTCCGATTGCGGGATTCAGTTGCATCTCGCGCGCGCCGTGGCCAGGCGTCCGGCCGACGCATCGGGGTTGCTGCGCGCGTGGCTGCGGGTCCGTCTATGGACCGCCTCGGGTGCGGTCGCGATCGTCGCCATCGGCCTGGCGGTCGGCTGGCGGCCGGCGTCGGCCGCACCGATCGCCGTTCTCGCCGTCGTCTACGCGTGCAGCGGCCTGATCGAGTTGCTCCACTACTTCTACCGCGGCCTGTCGCGCACCGACGTCGAGGCGTCGCTCACGTTGTGGCAGCGGGGCGGCACGCTGGCGTGCGGCCTGATCGCGCTGGCGTGGAAGCCGGACGTCACGGTGCTCGCGATCGCGCTGCTGATTCCCGTAGCCGTCACGCTCGCGGTGAGCCTGCGCATCGCCGGCGGACTCGCGGCGGACACACGGGTCCGCCGCTACGAGACGAGCCGAGGCATCGACGCAGGGGCCGACCCGCGTGTCGGCCCGTCGCTCGCCGTGTTCCGGCGCGACGTGTGGCCGATCGGCGCGGGCATCGTGCTCTCGGCGCTCTACTTCCGGATCGACGTCTTGCTCCTGCAGATGTGGTCGGGCACGGAGTCGGTCGCGCTCTACAACGCCGTCTTCCGTCTCGTCGAGGCGCTGCGGTTGTTTCCCGCGGCGGTGCTCGCCGTGATGCTGCCCGTGCTCGTCCGCGCCGGCGACCTCCGGCCGCTCACGCGCGTGGCGGTCCCGATCGTGGGCGGTGCGGTGGCCGCGGCCGCGGCGCTCGGGGCGGCCGCCGGCTGGCTGATCCCGTTTCTCTATGGCGCGCCGTACGCGCCGGCCGTCCCCGCATTCCGCGTGCTGCTGCTCTCGTTTCCATTGATGTCGCTGAACTTCGCGCTGACGCATCAGCTCGTCGGCTGGGACGGCCAGCGCGCGTACGCCGGCCTCTGCGCGCTGGCGCTGGCCATCAACGTCGCCCTGAACGCGCGGCTGATCCCGCTCCACTCGATCGAGGGCGCGGCGTGGGCCACGCTGGCGACCGAGATCGTCCTGACCGCCGGTTGCGGAGTCGCGCTGTGGAGCAGGCGCGCGCCGGCGCACGCGGGGTGTCTGGTGACGGAGCCATGACGTGGTGACCTCGCGGGAGATCGCCATCGCCCGGAGCGTGATCTACGCGTCGCTGTTCGACTATCCGCTCACGCTCGACCAGCTCCACCACTCGCTCATCGAGTCCGACCAGACGCGCCCGGAGATGCTCGCCGTCTACGACGGCAGCGAGCTGCTCCAGGACCTCGTCGAATACCGCGACGGGTTTTTCTTTCCGATCGGACGCGGCGACCTGGTCGCGGAGCGGCGGCGGCGCGAAGCGCGCAGCGACGCATTCCTCGCGCGGCACGAGCTCGCGCTTCGCTGGATCTGCGCGCTGCCCTTCACGCGTCTGGTCGCGCTGTCGGGCAGCATCGCGCACCGCAATCTGGAACCGGACGGCGATCTCGATCTCTTCATCGTGACGCGCGGGGCGCGCGTCTGGACGGTCACCGTCATGCTGATCGTGCTGACGAAGCTGCTGCGCCGCCGCCGGACCATCTGCGCGAACTTCATCCTGGCCGACTCGCATCTGGCCGTGGACGAGCAGGATCTCTTCACCGCGAACCAGATCATCCACCTGCAGCCGCTCGCCGGCGGCGACGTCTTGGACCTGTTCCGCGCGGCCAATCCATTCATCGCACGCTGGTATCCCAACAGCGGGAAGGGCGGGCCGAACACCCCGTCGATCGACGTGCAAAGCCGCAGGCTCGGGCTCGTCAAACGCGCGCTGGAACTGGTGCTCGCCGTGGCGTCGCCCATCGTCGAAGCCCTGTGCCGGAGGGCGTACGGCTGGCACCTGCAGCGGCGCGCCCGTTCATGGCGCTCGCCCGATCAGGTGCGTTTCCAGTCCGACTACCTCAAGCTGCACACGCGGAGCCACCGCCACATGGTGATGGAGCGGTTTCACGCCAGCGTTGATACACTGATGAAGATGGCCAAGCCGCCGCGGCGCGACGACCTGTTCGCGATCTTTCCTGATTTGCCCGCGCTGCGCCCGAGGACGGCTGCCGAGCAGGTGGAGCGCGTGCATCGCCAGTTCCAGGACACGCGCGAGCGCGCGGCGCAGAACATCGTGCGCCAGCAGGCCGCGTCGGAACGTGTCCGCGCCGCCATCGCGGGACGACGCAGACGCTGACACGTCTGCCGTCAGAAATCTTAAATCTTAAAATCTGAACTCTGAAATCTGAACTCTGAAATTCCCTCCTAATGGGTGGTCGACACCGGAGCGCCGCACGAGCGCGGATCGCCGGTTTCCATCCCCCGCCTGAACCACTCGACCCGCTGCGCGGACGATCCGTGTGTGAAGCGATCCGGCATCACGCGCCCCGTGGACATTTTCTGCAGGCGGTCGTCGCCGATCGCGGCGGCTGCCCGCAGCCCTTGTTCAACGTCACCCGGATCGAGTGCGACCTTGCCTGCCGCGGCGCGACCGGGCTGGGACGCGGCGTGACCCCAGACCCCCGCGAAACAATCCGCCTGGAGCTCCAACGCGACCGACGCGCTGTTGGCGCCGGTCCGCCGATCGCTCGACGCCCGCTCGTTCAACCCGAGCAGCGTCTGGACGTGGTGACCGAGCTCGTGCGTGACGACGTAGGCCTGCGCGAAGTCGCCGGGCGCCCCGAGCCGATGTGACAACTCGTCGAAGAACCCGAGATCCAGATAGACCTCCCGGTCCTCCGGACAGTAGAACGGACCCGTTGCCGACTGCGCGAAGCCGCAGGCCGATTGCAGCGAGTCTCGGAACAGCCGGACCTTCGTGCGGTGATACCGGGAGCCCAGCTTCTCGCTCCACATGTCCTGTGCGTCTCTGGTTACTGCACCGACCAGGTCCGCGCGCCGCTCTTCTGCCGGCGAGCTCGCGACCTTTCCGGTCGTGCCCACCGATTGGGTTGGCGCCTGCCCCGTGCCCGTGCCAAGCAGTGAGAAGAGGTTGGTGCCGGTCAGCCAGCTCAACACCAGCACCACCAGAAAACCGCCAATACCAAGACCGGCGATGCCAGAGCGGCCCGACCGGCCCCTATCGTCCTGGATGTCGCCCCTGTCGCCTGATGGAAATTGCATGCGGCTCCCTTGAGCAAAAAGAGGGCCGTCGCCTCGGAGGGCCGCGCGACGGAACGAAATTTGATTGCGGAAGAGTCGGAGGCATGAAAGTGAAGCAATTGCTCATGAGTTCGGCGATCGCGTGCGCACTGGTGTTCGGAATCACTACGGGGACGTTCGCCCAGGAGAAACAGTCGGCGAAGGCACACATGAAGAAGGCCGGCCGGGCCGCCAAGCGGGCGGGCAAGGCGACGGGCGAAGCAGCCAAGGAAACCGGAAAGGCGACGGCTGAAGCCGCGAAGAAGACCGGCCAGGTGACCAAGGACGCTGCCAAGGAAACGGCCGAGGGTACCGAGAAAGTCGCGAAAAAGGTCGGCGAAAAGATGACGCCGGACACGACCAGCGCCATGTGCAAGGACGGCACGACGCAGACCGGCAAGACCAAGACGACCGCGTGCGTCAATCACGGCGGCGTTCGTTAACCGGCATTCCGCCCTCGACCCGCGATTCGGGAGCGCATCACGGCGATCGTATACTTCGCCGTGATGCGTACCGTCCGCCGTTTTCCCGTCCACGCGTCCGACAAAGGATCAGTGATCGAGAGCGATCGCGTCACCCCCGTGTCGGATCCGGCGAGACGCGGACCATGAGCTTGCCGAAGTTCTTCCCCGCCAGCAGCCCGATGAACGCGGACGGCGCGTTGTCCAGGCCGTCGACGATGTCCTCGCGGTACTTGATGCGGCCCGACATCACCAGCGGCGCGACCTCCTGCAGGAACGCCGGCGCGCGGTCGTTGTGATCGCTGACGATGAACCCCTTGATCATCGCGCGCTGGACGAGCAGCGAACGCAGGTTTGGCCCCGCCGGGTTCCCCGTCGCGTTGTATTCCGAGATCATCCCGCACAGCGGAATGCGCGCCCCGCGATTGATGACGCGCAGGATCGCCGCGAACACCGCACCGCCGACGTTCTCGAAGTAGATGTCGACGCCGCTCGGGCACGCGGCCTTCAGCGCCGGCACGAGATCGTCGGTCTTGTAGTTGACGCACGCGTCGAAGCCGAGCTCCTCGACGACGTACCTGCACTTGTCGGGCGATCCGGCGATGCCGACCGCACGGCACCCCTTGATCTTCGCGAGCTGGCCGACGACGGCGCCGACCGCGCCCGACGCGGCGGAGACGACGACGGTCTCGCCCGGCGTGGGTTTGCCGATGTCCATCAGCCCCACGTAGGCGGTCATGCCCGGCATGCCGAGCACGCCGATCGCGGTCGAAATCGGCACCGCCTTTGGATCCAGCTTGCGCAGGTCCTTGCCGTTCGAGACGCCGTAGGCCTGCCACCCGTCGTAGCCGGTGACGAAGTCCCCTTTGTTGAAGCCGGGGTGACGCGACTCGATCACTTCGCTGACCGTGTGCGCGCCCATCACGCCGCCGATCGCCACCGGCTGAGCGTAGGATGGGCCGTCGCTCATGCGGCCGCGCATGTAAGGATCGAGCGAGAAATAGATCGTCCGGCGCAGCACCTCCCCGTCGCTGGCCTCGGGCACTGGCGCATCGGCCAGCTCGAAGTTGTCCATGGTCGGCTCGCCGACGGGTCTCGATTTCAGTCGCACTTGGCGGTTCATGGCGTTCATCCTACCTTCGACGAGGCGCAGCCGGCCAGCTCGTCGTTGACCTTCAGCATCAGCGCCGCGAGCATCGACACCGCCACGGCGGACCGCGACACGCACCTGCGCAGCGACGACTTCTTCGCGGTCGAGAAGTGTCCCGCGATCAAGTTCGTGAGCTCGAAGGTGTCCAAGA
>JAYVYV010000338.1:0-3260 GCA_043783985.1 Acidobacteriota bacterium
CACACGCCGGCGACCACACGCCTGATCGGGCGCGCGCAGATCGCGCGGATGAAGCCGGGCGCGCTGCTGGTGAACGTCGCGCGCGGCAAGCTGGTGGACGATGAGGCGCTGGCCGAGGCGCTGCGCGACGGCCGACTGGGCGGGGCCGCGCTGGACGTGTTCAGCCAGGAGCCGCTCGATCCGGCGAGCCCCTACTGGGATCTGCCGAACGTCATCATCACGCCGCACACCTCGGGCGCGATGCGGGACTACTGGACGCCGCTGGTCGCGCTGTTTGCCGACAACCTCCGGCGCTTCGAAAAAGGCGAGCCGCTGCTCAACGTTGTTGATAAAGTCGCAGGATACTAATGCCAAAGACAGCGCTGGTGGCGGTCATCATGATGTTTGCATTTCGCGCACCGGGGTTCGCGCCGCGCCAGCAGGCCGCCGGCAACCTGCCGATGTACGGGTATCAGATCGTCAAGGTCTACCCGCACGATCCGAAGGCGTTCACGCAGGGGCTGCAGTACTTGGCCGGCGTGCTCTACGAAGGGACCGGGCAGGTCGGGCAGTCTTCGATCCGCAAGGTCGAGCTCGCCACCGGCAAGGTGCTGCAGCACCGCGACGTCCCCGCGCCGCACTTCGGCGAAGGGATCACCGTCTGGAAGAACGATCTGATCGAGTTGACCTGGCAGACCCACGTCGCGTTCGTCTACGATCGCGCCACCTTCGCGCCGAAGAAACAGTTCAACTATCCCGGGGAAGGCTGGGGCCTGACGCAGGACGCGGCGGGCCTGATCATGAGCGACGGCTCCGACGAGCTGCGCTTCCTCGATCCGGTGACCTTCGCCGAGAAGCGGCGCCTCAAGGTGACCGCGGCGGGCCAGCCGCTGCGCCACCTCAACGAGCTCGAATACGTGAAGGGCGAGATCTTCGCCAACGTCTGGCAGACCGACTACATCGCGCGGGTCGCCCCCGACACGGGCACGGTCGCCGCCTACATCGATCTCCGCGGCCTGCTGACGCCCTCCGAGCGCGCCGCCGCCGACGTGCTCAACGGTATCGCCTACGACGCCGCGCAGGATCGGCTGTTCGTCACCGGCAAGTGGTGGCCGAAGCTGTTCGAAATCAAGTTACTGAAGAAATGACAATGTGCTGGAACAGCACGCCTTGATCAGGGCCGGTGCCGTTCTTGCGCACCACCTCGCGGCCGTGTAGCGGCTGGTCCGACACCGGCGTGCCCGGCTCTCCGCCGGTTTTCGTTCCCGTCGTCAGGTAGACGTCCTGCACCAGGCCGGCGTCGAGCAGCTGGCCGGCGAGCGTGCGGCCGCCGATGCACGAGAGCCGCTCAACGCCCAGCCGCCGCAGCTCCTGGAACGCGGCGCGCAGGCTGGACGGATCCGCCATCACCACCAGCGAGATCCACGGGCGCGTCCGCAGCGCGTCCCGCATCGCGTCCGCGCCGCGCGCGGTCGTGATCAGGATCACGCGCAGCTCCGGCGTGTTGAACATCAGCCCGTCGGCGACGGAGACGCCGTGGAGCGTGGCGACGATCTGGATCGGGTGACGCGGCAGCGCCATCGCCGAGCGCAGGGCGACGAGCTCCGGGCGCCACACCGACCACGGGCGATCGCCGGCGCCGGCCGTGCGCGCGCCCGCCAGCACCGCATCCGCCGCGACGCGTGACAGCCCTTCGTAGATGAGATGCGTGTCGGCCTCGCCGCCGCCGAGCGACGACGGATCGCGCGTCACCGTGTTGCCGTGGCGCGACTGTACCAAGACCAGGTTGGTCGCGGGCAGGTCGCCGGCCACTTGCTGCGACACGTAGAACAGCCCGCCGAACTGGACGCGCGACCAGGCGTTGCCGATCACCGCGAGCGCGTCGCCCGGATCGTCGCGCTCGGTCACCAACGGCGCGAGCGATGCCGCCCGCGCCTCGTCGGTCTTCTGCTGCTCGTAGTCGTCGAATCTCATCGCGTGCCGGGTCCAACCGGACCCGGCCTACCATCGTCCGGCGGAGGTTCGATGTGGATGACCGCGTCGGCGATCTGCGGATAGCGCGCCATCAGCCGGTCCTTGACGACGTGCGACAGATCGTGCGCGTCGTGCAGGCTCATCTCGGGCGGCAGCCAGACGTGCAGGTCGAGAAACACGTGATCGGCCGAGCCGCGCGTGCGGATCTTCTCGCAGCCGATGACGCCCGCCACGCTCATCACCACCCGCTCCAGATCGGCGTCGGAGATCACGATGCGGTCGCTGAGGATGCCGGTGGTGGCGCGCGCCACCTGAAAACCGGCGTAGCCGATGAAGCCGGCGACCACCAGCGCCGCCAGCGGGTCGAGAATCGGCAGGCCGAGCCGCGCGCCGACCAGCGCGCCGATCACGGTCAGCGACGACCAGACGTCGCCGCGGGTCTGGGTCGCGTCGGCCAGCAGCACCTCGCTGCCGAGCCGCTCCGCCGCGCGCGATTCGTACGCCACCACGGCGAGGTTCACCGCCACCGTCACCAGCATGATGATGAAGCTGGCGGTGGTGATCGCGTGCGGCGCCGAGCGCCCGGTCAGATTGTTGAAGGCGTTACGGACCACCTCGACGACCAGCAGGATCAGGAAGATCGTGACGGCGGCGGCCGCGACCGTCTCGTACTTGCGGTGCCCGTACGGGTGATCCTCGTCCGGCGGCCGCTGTGCCGCGCTGACGCCGATCAGCCCCGCGATGTTGGACGCCGCGTCGGTCAGCGAATGGAAGCCGTCGGACAGGATGCTGATCGCGCCGCTGGTGTAGCCGAACGCGATCTTCGCGACCGCCACCGCCAGGTTGAGCACCAGCACGCGCGCCAGCACGCGCATGACGTCGGCGTAGCGCGTCGGGCTGAGGGCTGAGAGCTGAGGGCTGGGTGGCACGAGTGAAGGCGCGCGGAGATTATTGCACGGGCGAGCGCATCAAAACACTCGCGCGGTCGGGACGGGCCACCAGCGGATCTGCACCTTGCCGATGATGTACTTCTTCGGCACCATGCCCCAGTGCCGGCTGTCGGAGCTGTTGTTGCGGTGGTCGCCCATGACGAAGTCGTAGCCTTCGGGGATCACCTGCGGGCCCCAGTCGTCGTGGCTGCGGTACTCGCTCGCGACGTAGTCGTCCTTGAGCGGAATGTCGTTCACGTAGACCCGGCCGTCGACGATGCGGACGGTGTCGCCTTCCTCGGCGATGACCCGCTTGACGAACGACTTCTCCGGGTTGAGCGGGTAGTAGAGCATGACGATGTCGCCGCGGCGCGGCTC
>JAYVYV010000339.1:0-8482 GCA_043783985.1 Acidobacteriota bacterium
CCCGGATCGGCGGCCCGTTCTTCCGCCCGCAGTTCCAGACGTCACAGGTGTTTCAGTTCGCCGAGAACGTCACCTGGACGACGGGCACGCACAACTACAAGTTCGGCGTCGAGCACCGGCGCGACATCGTCGACTACATCGATCTCCGCGCGCTCAACGGATTTCTCAGCTTCGCCGACGGCCGGTACACGAACTCCGGGTTCGGCGACTTTCTGCTCGGCCTGGTCACGACCCAGGGGCTCACGCTCAATCACGAGGCGAACCTCTTCACCGACGGGTGGCAGTTCTACGCCCAGGACGCCTGGCGGCTCGGCTCGAAGCTCACGCTGAACTACGGCCTGCGCTACGAGTATTTCAACCCGCTGCTGGACCGCAACAACCTGCTCACCAACATCGATCCGGCGACGGGCCGGATTGTGACCGCCAAGAGCTCGGGCAGCATCTTCGATCGCACGCTGATCCATCCTGACCTGAACGATTTCGCGCCGCGCGTGGGTGTGGCGTATTCGGTGACGCCGCGCGTGGTGCTCCGCGCCGGGTACGGGATCTTCTATCAGCAGACCGACCGCTACGGCAGTGAGAGCCAGCTGGCGCTCAACCCACCGCAACTCGTCGACATCTTCCAGAGCGCGAACTCGGGCGCCGACGCGCCGGTCATCCTGCTCCGCGACGGCTTCTCGCCGATTTCGGCGTCGACGATCGATCCGACCAGGGTGCAATGGCGGATCCAGGATCCCGACCAGCGGACCCCGATCGTGCACCAGTTCAGCGTCGGTCCGGAAATCTCGCTCGGCGAGAAAACGGTGGCATCGGTCGAATACGTCGGCAACATCACGCGCAACGGCCGCAAGCTGCGCAACCTCAACGAAGGCATCATCACGGCCGGCAACGTCGTGGTGTTCCCGTACGCCAAGTACGGCTTCGGCAATGCCTATCTCGAGCAGATCGCCACCAACGGGAAGGCCGACTACCACGCGCTGCAGGCGCGCGTGCAGCGGCGGTTCAGCGGCGGCCTGTCGTTCACGTCGTCGTTCACCTACGGCCGCGCCCGCGGCAACTTCCTCGATCACCTGTCCGCCGGCAACGGGGCGTCGGGAAATGTTCCGCTGACCGCGTACGACCCGAGCCGCGACTACGGACCGCTCGCGTTCGACATTCCGAAGCGGTTCGTGCAGAGCTTCATCTACGAAGTGCCGGTCGGATCGGGGCGACGGTTCAACCCCGGCGGCGTCGCCGGCGCGATCGTGCGCGACTGGATGGTGAACGGCATCCTCTCGTTCAACGACGGACGTCCCTTCACCATCACCGCGGCCGACCGCGCCAATACGGGCCCGGGCCGCCAGGCCCGCGCGAACTGTTCGGGCGACGCGCAGCCGAGCGGATTCGATCGGACCCTCGATAAGTTCTTCGACACCTCGAAGTTTTCCGAACCGACGCCCTTCACGTATGGCAATTGCGGGTTCAACACGGTGCGAGGCCCCGGATCGAAATCCGCGAACCTGTCGGTGTTCCGATCGGTGCCGATCAGCGCGGCGCGGCGGCTGGAACTCCGGCTCGAAGGCTTCAACGTCTTCAACTGGACCAATTTCGATTTCCCGGGCGCCAACGTCTCCAACCCCGGCAGTTTCGGGAAGATCGCGACCAGCCTGGGCGATCCGCGAGAGGTCCAGCTGGCGGTCAAGTTCTATTTCTGACCGGTTCCACTCGGCGATCGTTGCCGCAACAGCGGGTAGACGGCGAGCGCGGCGATGAAGAAGGCAATCGAGAATACGATCCCGGCCGTCGGCCCGGTCGCGAAAATGTACACCCACAGGATCAGCGACACGAGCGCGGGCGCCGGGTAGAGCCACATGCGGAACGGCTGCACGATGTCGCGCCGGTAGCGGCGGATCAGGATGACGCCGCCGCAGACCCAGATGAACTGGGACAGGATCTGAACGAGGATCAGCCAGCTCACGAGCTGGCCGAGGCTGAAGAAACAGAACGGGACCGCCAATCCGCCGAGCGTCACGAGCGAGACGTGCGGAAAGTGTTTCGTGGGATGGACGCGGCCGAACAGCTGAAAGAACTGACCGTCCCGCGCCGCCGCGAACGGGATCCGCGAATACCCCAGAATCACGGCGTAGAGCGACGACGCCGTCACGAACAGGATCAGCGCGTTCATCGCGACGCTGGCGATGCGACTGAGGCCCGGGTCCGAGACCGTCCGCCCGATGAACAGCGAGGCAATCGTGTGCGACTGCTGCGCTTCCCGCCATGGGATCACGCCGAGCATCACCGTGCTCATGACCACGTAGAGAATCACCACCACGACGATGGACAACACGATCGCCCGCGGCATCGTCTTCTCGGGCCGCCGGATCTCGTCGCCCAGGTAGCACACGTTGCTGTACCCGCCGTAGTTGTACATCGCGAGCAGGCCGCCGGCGCCGATAGCGCGGACGAGGCTGGCGTCGAGCCGGTACGCGGCCGGCGGAAAGTCGAACGCCTGCGCCCACGAGAAATGAATCAGCCCGGCGACGATGACCCATCCGACGGTGAGCAGCACCACGGCGAGCATCACCACGGCGAGGCGGCCCACAGACTCGATCTGCCGGTAGAGCAGCGCCGTCACGACCGCGCACACGGCGGCCGCGATCAGGTTGTGCGCCGCCGGGCCCATCGTCGTCCAGTAGAACCCGAGATAATCGGCGAAGCCGACCGCCCCGCCCGCGATCGAGAGCGGCGCCACGAGCACGACCTGGAAGATGAAGACGAACGACAGCAGCCGGCCGAGGCCGAACGGACGATACGCTTCGCGCAGGTAGAGGTACGGGCCGCCGCTGCCGGGGAGGGCCGCGCCCAGCTCGGCATACACCAGCCCGTCGCACAGCGCCAGCACCGCGCCGAACGCCCATGCGTAGACGATGTGGGGCCCGTTCATCGCCGTCACCATGAACGGGATGGTGAGAAACGGGCCGACGCCGACCATGCCGATGACGTTGGTGGCAGTGGCCTGCAGCAGGCCCATTCCCCGATCGAGACTCACCACAGCGGTGACAAATCGGCCAGCAGCGGATCGAGGAGCGCCGGATCGCGCACCAGCGGATTGAGCGCGAGCGCTTCGCGAGACAGCGCGAGGGAACGCGACAGCGCCGCGCGCACCGTCATCCGCTCGTAGGCCTTCACCTGTTCGAGCAACGGCCTGACGCGCTCGGGCACCATCCCGACGTGCATCGGCTGCGCGCCGTTCGCGTTGACGAGGCAGGGGACTTCGACCACGTCCGCGGCGCCGAGCGCCGGGATGTTGCCGGCGTTGGCGACGCTCAACGGAATCAGGGCGTTCGCGTTGAAGAACACTGCACGAACGACGGCGAGCGCGATCTTGTCGTACCCGGTGAGCGCCGCCCACGGCGACACCGCCGTCACCGGCTGACCGCCGGACTCGAGCTGCATGTAGCCCGCACTGCGCGCCGCCAGGTACTGCTCGTACACGACAGGCGCGTCGGCGTGCGCCGCTGCCAGATCGCGGAACAGCCGATCGTTGAGATCCTCGATCACGCGGCCGCGACTCAGACCTGCGCGACGCAGGTGTTCGTAGGCATCCTGCGCGCGGTAGTAGTAATAGACGTACTCGGTCGGGAGCAGTTGGAGCTCGCTGAGGAACGCCGGGTCGAACAGCGGGGCGCGATACACCTGGCGCAGCCGGTCGGGATCGCTCCACAGCCGGTGCAACTGCGGCTCGCCGCGGTGGAAGACCTCGCGGATCCACCCGAGGTGATTCAAGCCGAAGTAGTCGAAGCGGCACTCCGCCGACGGCAGCTCGAGCGCGTGCGCGACCTCCTCGTACAGCTCCATCGGCGTGTCGCAGATGCCGATCACGCGGTCCGTCACCGTTCGCACGGCTTCCGTGATCATGCCGACCGGATTAGTGAAGTTGACGATCCACGCGCCCGGCGCAAGCCGGCGCACCTCTTGGGCGTAGGCGACCATCGGCGGGATCGTGCGGAGCGCCATCGCGAAGCCGGTGGGGCCGATCGTTTCCTGGCCGACGATCCCGTGGCGGAGGGCGGCCGACTCGTCACGCGCGCGCCGGGCGATGCCGCCGACGCGGATGCTCGTGAAGACGAAGTCGGCACCGGAGATGCAGTCGGCCGACGTCTCGCAGAGGCGCACCCGGGCGCGGCCGGCCATACGACCAGCGAGGCCGCCGATGGTGGCGAGGCGGGCCCGATCCTCGTCGAAGAGCGCGATCTCGTCGACAGGCAGATCGGCGTGGGTCAACCCGTTGACGAGCAGCGGCGTCCGGACGCCGCCGCCGCCGATGAGCGCGAGCTTCATGAGCACCTCACGCGCCGCGGCAGCGTGGCGATTCCGCCCGCCGCGCGCGTCGATTGCGCGCCGACAAAATTGCCGTGGCGCAGGCAGTCGCGTGGAGAGGCGCCGTTCATCAGACCGTACAAGAATCCGCCGTTGAAGGCGTCCCCGGCGCCGGTGGTATCCACGGAGGCCACGCGCGGAGCGGGTTCGATCAGATCGAGATCCAGGGAGACCCATCGACTGCCCCTCGAGCCCAGCTTCACAACCGTGTTCGCGGCGGCGCGCCGCCAGTAGCGGACGGCCGGTTCGAGCGCCCGCTGGCCGGCGTACATCAGCGCCTCGACTTCGTTGACGAATATCACGTCGACGGCGGCGATCAGGCGTGCAAATCCCGCCGCGCGCCGCAGGCCGGGATTCCACCCGAAATCCCACGAGGTGGTCGCGCCCTGCGCGCGCAGCCGCGAGACCGCCCGCGTCCACCGCCCGCAGTGCCGGGGGCACAGCGCGAAATGCACGTGCTCGGCCTGCCGTCCGCCGAGCGTCGACAGGAGCCGCGGCTCCAGCCGGTCGTTCACGCCGTTGAACGTGACAAAGGTCCGGTTACTCGACGTGGACAGCGCGGCCGATACGGCGTGCGGCTCGTGGGCGCGCCTGACGTTGACGACGCGGATCCCTTCACCGCGCAGGACGCGTGAGGCTGCCGCGCCGAGCCCGCTCAGCACGGTGCATCGCGCGCCGAGCCGCGCGGCGGCCACGGCGGTAATCACGGCGCCGCCGCCGACGGTGCGCACGAACCGGCTCGTTTTCACTTCTTCGCCTTCTCGAGGCAGGCGGGGCAGGTCCAGGAAGATCAGATCGTCGAACGCTTCTCCCACGGTCAGCAACTGCGGTCGTTTCACAGGGTGAAAATTATCATAGAATCGATCGATGTCTTCTTTCTCCCGCCATCGCTGTCTGGCGACTTTCACGTCCGGCCTGATCGTCGTGCTCGCCGGTCGCCACGCGCTGCACGCGAGCCGCGCGTTGCCGCAGGACACGGGCGCGGCCGGCACATGGCAGCGCCTCCTCAAGCTGCAGACGACGGCGAGCGCGATGCATACGACCGCGCACCCGGATGACGAACACGGAGGCGTGCTCGCGCAGCTGAGCCGCGGGTACGGCGCCCGCGTGTCGCTGCTCACCTTGAACCGCGGCGAGTCAGGGGACAACGCCATCGGGCCGGAGCTGTTCGACGCCGTCGGGTTGATTCGCACGGAGGAACTGATCAAAGCAGGGCAGTACTACGGACTGGATCAGCAGTACTTCACGACCGTCGTCGATTACGGCTTCTCGAAGCAGCTCGAGGAGGCCCTCGTCAAGTGGGGGCGCGACAATGTGCTGCGCGACGTCGTCCGCGTGGTGCGCATGGACCGGCCGTTCGTCCTGGTGGCGCGGTTCCAGGGGAACGAGCGCGACGGACACGGCAATCACCAGACCGCCGGCGTCATCACCCAGGAGGCGTACCGGGCGGCGGGCGATCCGGAGATGTTTCCCGAGCAGATCCGAGCCGGGCTCCGCCCGTGGCAGCCGTTCAAACTGTACATGGGCGGCATGCGCGAAGACGAAGACTGGACGCTCCGGACCGACACCGGAGAATACAGCCCCTGGCTCGGGGAGTCCTATCAGACCTTCTCCAGAATCGGTCTCAGCTTTCAGCGATCGCAGAACAGCGGACGACTGAATGCGCAGGCCGGGCCGTCCTACGGCTATTACAAACGACTCGCGAGCCGCGTCACGGCTCCGACGAAAGAGTCGGGCTTCTTCGACGGGATCGACACCTCGATCCCCGGTCTCTTCGATGCGCTGAAGCGCACCGCGCCTGCGGCCGCGCCGGCGCTGCTCGGCGCGATCGACGCCGCGGTCAAAGACGCCGTGACGGGTTTCACGGAGGCAAATCCCTCCGCGTCGGTGCCGTCGCTGGCCCGGGGCCTGGCCGCCACGCGCACCGCGATCGGGGCGTTGAGCGGCGAACCGGATGCCGTGTTCATCCTGCGCATCAAAGAACAGCAATTCATGGACGCGATCAACACCGCGCTGGGCATCGATCTTGAGGCCGTCGCGCAGCCGTCCGGCACCCGGGCGCCCTCAGGCCCCTTCGCCGCGTTCGCCCCGCCCGCGACGATGGGTCCTGCCGTTCCGGGGAGCCGATTCGAGGTGCGCAGCAGGCTGACCAATCGCGGCCGCGCCGACATCGCGCTCGCGGCGCTCGACCTGCGTCCCGGACAGGGTTTGAGCGTGGAGAAGGGCGCCATGGCGCCCGCGTCGCTCGCCTACAATCAGTCGGCGGCTCACACCTTCATCGTCACCGTCGCCGGCGACGCGCCCGTGTCGAAACCGTACTTCGCACGCGGATCGGTGGCGGATCCGCGCTACACCGTGGTGGACCAGAACCAGTTGTACAAGCCGGCGTCCGAGCCGGCGCTGATGGCGCGCGCCCTGTTTGCCGTGAACGGCGTGCCGGTCGAGATCCGATCGACCGTGCGACGGCGGGAACCGCACCTGCCGTACGGCGACGAGCTGCGCGAGCTGATGATCGTGCCGGCGATTGCCGTCAACGTGTCGCCGCGCATGGCGGTCGTGCCGCTGGCGGCGCGCGGGAAGACCGTGGCCGTGCGCGTCGAGCTGATCAACAACGCGGAGCTCGGCGGCGCCGGCCAGCTCGCGCTGCACCTGCCGCCGGGATGGACGGCCGCGCCCGCGTCGGCGCCGTTCGCCTTTGCCCGAGCCGGCGAGCGGGCCGCGTTTCAGTTCCAGGTGACGATCCCGTCGCTCGAGTCGCGCGCCTACGCGATCGAAGCGGTCGCCACGGCCGCGGGCCACGCGTATCAGGAGGGGTACGATCAGATCGAGCACCGCGATCTCGAAACGCGCTACCTCTTTCATCCGGCCGCGACGACCGTGACCGGCGTCGACGTGCGCATCGCTCCCGGGCTCAAGGTCGGCTATGTGATGGGCGTGGGCGACGAGGTGCCGGCCGGCATCACGCAGCTCGGTGCGGCTGTCACGCTGCTCGGCGAAGCGGATCTCGCGGCGGGCGATCTCCGGCAGTACGACGCGATCATGACCGGCACGCGGGCGTATGCCGTGCGCGAGGACTTGAAGACCTACAATCGCCGTCTGCTCGACTACGTGAAGGAGGGCGGGAATCTCATCGTGCTCTACAACACTCAGGAGTTCGTGCCCGACACGTGGGCGCCCTATCCTGCGCAGCTGCCGCAGCGCGCCGAGGAAGTGTCCGAGGAGGACTCGCCGGTGGAGATTCTGCAGCCGGCCGATCGCGTGTTCAACTCGCCCAACAAGATTTCGAAGGCCGATTTCGACGGCTGGGTCGAGCAGCGCGGCTCGAAGTTCTTCACCGAGTGGGATCGGGCCTACACCCCGATGATCGCCACGCACGACCGCGGCCAGGAACCGCAGAAAGGAGGATGGGTGACGGCGGTCTACGGCAAGGGGCACTATACCTACTTCGCCTACGCCTTCCATCGGCAGCTGCCGTTCGGCGTACCGGGCGCGTACCGGCTGCTGGCCAACCTGTTGTCGCTGGCCCGGCCTGATAACGCGCGCTAGCGGCACCGTGCGGCACGAGATTCGCGTGACTCGATTTCGTACCGTCGGCGTCTGCCTCTCGAGCGTCGTGTTGCTCCTCCCGCCCGCGCAACAACAACCGACGGTCGAGCGGCTCGCCGATTTCTCCACCGGAATCCCATCGTCCTGGCAGCACCATTCGTTCGCGGGCGTGACGAAGTACGAGTCGGTGGAGGTCGAGACCGGCCGGCGCGCGCTGAGGGCGACCGCGGTGAACTCGGCATCGGCGCTTGGCATCCGCCTGCAGATTCGACCCGAGTCCAGGCCGATCGTCCGCTGGCGCTGGAGAGTCGACCGCCTCCCGTCCGGCGGCGACGAATCGACCAAGGCCGGCGACGATGCGGCCGCGCGCGTGTTGCTCGTGTTTCACGAAAGCGTGTTCCCCTCTCGCGTCAAGACGATCTGTTATCTGTGGGCGAGCACCCTGCGGCAGGGCGGGACGCGCAACAGCGTGTACTCGACAAACGTCAAGTTGATCGCGGTCGAATCAGGCGGCAACGAACTGAATCGCTGGAAGACTGAGGAGCGCAACTATGCCGCTGATTACGAGCGGCTGTTC
>JAYVYV010000340.1:0-8480 GCA_043783985.1 Acidobacteriota bacterium
TAGGGCGAGCCATGTCTCCGCCCGGACCGACACACGGGTCGGCCCCTCCGACGCTGACACCGTTCCGGTACTACTTGCGCGTCCGCTACATCGAGTGCGACGCGCAGAAGGTCGTCTTCAACTCGCGCTACGGCGAGTACGTCGACGTGTCGATCAACGAGTTCCTCCGCGCGATCGGCGTCCTGCCCGAATTTCTCGAAGGCCGCCTCGATTTTCAGCTCGTGAAACAGACGATGGAATGGAAAGCGCCGGCGCGGTTCGATCAGGTGCTGGAGCTGTCGATCGCCCCGATCCGCCTCGGCACCACGTCGTTCACGATCGGTACGACGTTCCGGATCGCCGGCGGCGATCGGGTGATCGTGACGGCAGAAACGGTCTACGTGCTGGTCGACGCCGCGTCGCTGACCAAGCGCGCGTTGCCGGATTCGCTGCGGGACGCGCTGCAGGCGGGCGCGGCCGGTCAGGTCACCGACCACGCCGCTTTTTTCTAAAAAGGCCGTTTTCCCCTCTGGAAACGGCGGTTTCCCCTCTGAAGAGTATCGATTTTCTTCGTTTCCCCTCTGAAAACAGTGGTACCGGCGTGCAAAGGTGGGCATAATAGAGCGCATCAAAGGTTCGGATGCCCGCGGGGGCGTCCTTCACAAGGAGACGAGATGGCAAAAAAGGCAGCAGCGAAGCGGAAGCCGAACGCAGCGTTCATGAAGCCGGTGCAGCCGAGCGACAAGCTCGCCGAGGTGGTGGGATCGAAGCCGATACCGCGCACCGAGGTGACCAAGAAGCTCTGGGCCTACATCAAGAAGAACGGGCTGCAGGACAAGAAGAACAAGCGCATGATCAAGGCTGACGACGCGCTCAAGGCCGTGTTCGGCGGCAAGGCGACGGTCAACATGTTCGAGATGACCAAGCTGGTGAGCAAGCACCTCAAGTAATACCGGAAGGTGACGCGGCGCCCGGGACCACCGGGCGCCTCCCTTCTCCCGCCTTTTGGAAATTTCAGATTTCAGATTTCAGATTTCAGATTTCAGACTGTCGTCGTCGGCTCCGCACGCCACTTGGAATCCGCAATCCGCAATCCTCAATGTAAACTCCTATCTCCATGACTCCGCGCCGCTTTCTGCCTGCGTTGTTTCTCCTGTTCATCGGCAGCGGCTGCGCCGCGCTGATCTACGAGATCGTGTGGTTTCAGCTCCTGCAGCTGATCATCGGGTCGTCGTCCGTCTCGCTCGGGATCCTGCTTGGCACCTTCATGGGCGGCATGTGCCTGGGCAGCCTGATGCTCTCGCGCACGATCTCCGCGCGGCAGCATCCGCTGCGCGTCTACGCCGCGCTGGAACTGGGCATCGGCGTGCTCGGGCTCCTGATCCTGTTCGCGATGCCGCTCGTTGGCGGCGTCTACACCGCCTGGGGCGGCGAGGGCGTCTTCGGCATCGTCTTTCGCGCGGTGGTGGCCGGCATCTGTCTCCTGCCGCCGACGGTGCTGATGGGCGCGACGCTCCCGGCCATCTCACGCTGGGTGAAGGCGACGCCGGACGGCGTGTCGTGGCTCGGCTTCTTTTACGGCGGCAACATCGCCGGCGGTGTCATCGGCTGTGTCCTCGCCGGCTTCTACCTGCTGCGCGTGTTCGACGTCGCCACCGCGACGCTCGTCGCCGTCGCCGTCAATGCGGCGGTCGCGCTCGTCGCCTACGTCCTTGCGGGGCAGACGACGTACGAGGAGGACGTCGTGATGACGGCGCCGCGCGCCGGCGCGGCGCCCCCGCGAGGCACGGCGGTCTACGTGACGATCGCGCTGTCGGGGCTGACGGCGCTGTCCGCCGAGGTCATCTGGACGCGCCTGCTGTCGCTGCATTTCAGCGCCACGGTCTACACCTTCGCGCTCATCCTCGCGGTGTTTCTGGTGGGCCTCGGCCTCGGCAGCGCCGCCGGCGCGGCACTCGCGCGCGACATCGTCTCGCCCAGGCGCGCGCTCGGCTGGTGCCAGCTGTTGCTGTGCGCGGCGATTGCGTGGGCCGCCTACCAGCTCACCGAGTCGCTGCCGTACTGGCCGATCAACCCCTACATCGCGACCACACCCTGGTTCACGCTGCAGCTCGATCTCGTCCGCTCCTTCTGGGTCGTGCTGCCGGGCGCCGTCCTGTGGGGCGCGAGCTTTCCGCTCGCCCTGGCCGCGGTCGCGGCGCCGGATCAGGATGCGGCGCGCCTGGCCGGCGGCGTCTACGCGGCCAACACCGTCGGCGCCATCGCCGGGTCGCTGGCGACGAGCTTCATCCTGATTCCGTGGATCGGGACGTCGCACGCCGAGCAGGCGATCATCATCGTGTCGGCGCTCTCGGCGCTGATCATGCTCGAGCCGTCGTTCTCCGTCGCGGCCGCACGGCCGGCCGGCTTTCACCCCGAAGCGGGCGGGCCGACACGCAATTGGAACCTCGGCGCCACCGGGGCGCTCGCGCTCGCGATGATCGCCGCGGGGCTGCTCGCGCGCAGCGTGCACCCGCTTCCGGGCCTGCTGGTGGCGTACGGCCGCTACGCGGCGACGCGCATCGGTCAGGCGGACATCATCTACGTCGGCGAGGGATTGAACGCGTCCGTGGCCGTCTCCGAGCTCTCCAACGGCGTGCGCAACTATCACAATGCGGGAAAGGTGCAGGCATCGAGCGAGCCGCAGGACATGCGGCTGCAGCGCATGCTCGGTCACCTGACGACGCTGATTCCGCCGCAGGCGAAGAAGGTGCTCGTCATCGGCTGCGGCGCCGGCGTCACGGCCGGGGCGGTATCGGTCGACCCGGTCGTGGAGCACGAGACGATCGCGGAAATCGAGCCGCTCGTCCCCAGGGTCGTCTCGACCTACTTCGCCGAGCACAACTTCGACGTCGTCCGGAACCCGAAGGTGCACGTGCGGATCGACGACGCGCGGCACTTCGTGGAGACGACGCGGGAGCGGTTCGACGCCATCACGTCCGATCCGCTGGATCCGTGGGTGAAGGGCGCGGCGATGCTCTACACAATCGAGTTCTTCACCATGGCCAGGGAGCACCTGAACGAGGGCGGCGTCGTCACGCTCTTCGTGCAGCTGTACGAGAGCAACATGGCGGCGGTCAAGAGCGAGATCGGCACGTTCCTCGACGTGTTCCCCAACGGCGTGGTGTGGGGGAACACGAACGAGGGCAAGGGCTACGACCTCGTGCTCCTCGGCCAGAAGGGGACGACGACGATCGACGTCGATGCGATTCAGGCCAGGCTGCAGCGGCCGGAGTACGCGCCGATGGCGAAATCGCTGCGCGAGATCGGGATGAGCTCGGCGGTCGATCTGTTCTCGACCTATGCCGGCCGCAAGGCCGATCTCGAGCCGTGGCTGCGCGACGCGACCCTGAACCGCGATCGCAACCTGCGTCTGCAGTACCTGGCCGGCCTCGGACTGAATCTGTATCAAGCCGATGTCATCTACGCCGACATGCTGAAGCACGTGACGAAATTGCCGGATGATCTGTTTGTCGCGTCGGATGCGACGAAGGCCAGCCTGTTCGCGGCGATCACGAAGGCGCAGGGACGATAGCGAGAGCTTGGCAGCGTCCGCCTCGAGGCGACCTGACGACGACGAACAACGCCAGAAACCGCGGAGACCGCAGAGCTCGGAGAGAAAAGAACGTAACCACGAAGATCACGAAAGCGTATCGTTGCACACATGATTCACAGGAGGTGGCGAGTGCGGCGGATGCACGCGGTGTCGACAGTGCTGTTGCTCGCCGGCTACACCGCGCGGTCGGCCGGGTTGCCGGCGCTGAGCACCAGGGGCAGCGCCGCGATCGATCGCATGTTCCAGGCGGCCATCGACGCCGGAGAGGTCCCGGGAGTCGTGGCGGCCGTCACGAACAAGGATCGGATTGTCTACCTCAAGGCCTTCGGCAAACGGGACGTCGCCAGAGGCGCGCCGATGGCCGAGGACACGATCTTCCGCATCGCCTCCATGACGAAGCCGATCACGTCCGTTGGCGTGATGATGCTCCGCGAGCAGGGTAAGCTCCGGCTCGACGATGCGGCGGGCCGCTACGTGCCGTCGCTCGAGGCCCGGGACGTGATCGCGGCCTTCGACGAGAAAGACGCCACCTACACGACGCGCCCGGCGAAGCGGGACGTGACCGTCCGGCACCTGCTCACGCACACCGCCGGACTGAGCTATCCGTTTACGAGCGGCACCGTGCTGGCCATTCAGCAACGGACCGCCCGGGATCCGCGCGACATGCCGCTCTTGTTCGACCCCGGCACGAAATGGAACTATTCTCCCGCGACCGCGTTTTTGGGCGACATCATCCAAAAGCTCAGTGGCCAGTCGCTCGACGAATTCGACCAGGCCAAGATCTTCCGTCCGCTGGGAATGATCGACACGTCCTACGCGCTTGCCTCGGAAAAAGCCGGCCGCCTGGCCACCGTGCACCAACGCGAAGCGACCGGTCTGGTCGAGAGCCCGAACCGATCCGTCTACACGCCAACGGTACGCGGGGACGGCGGGCTCCTGTCGACTGCGTCGGATTATTCCGCGTTCCTCCAGATGTTCCTCAACGAGGGAAGCTGGCACGGCACCCGTCTGCTCAGGCCGGAGTCGGTGCGGCTGATGACCTCCAACCAGATTGGATCGCTCGTCGTCGAGCGGATGCCGGCCGTCATCCCGAGGCAATCCGACGCGTTTCCGTTCGGGGCGGGGAAGGACAAGTTCGGTCTCGGTTTCCAGATCACGGTGACCGACGGCGCCGCCACGCACGAGCGAGGCGCCGGGAGTTATACCTGGGGCGGGATCGACAACACGCACTTCTGGGTGGATCCGAAGCACGGAATCGGCGTCGTCCTCCTCACGCAAGTGCTGCCGTTCTACAATCCGGCCAGCATGGACGTGATGAAGCGATTCGAGAAATTGATCTACGAGCACCTGCAGTGATCCGCCGACATGCGACGTCGAAGCCGTTGCTGGACGACAGCGATCCCGCTTCGATACCGCGTGTCCGACGCGCCAACGGCGCCCTCGACGGGCGCCAGGGAGAGACGACATGAGAATCGTCGCCGTTGCCTTGTGGAGCGTGCTTATCGCCGGTCCGGCGATCGCCCAGACGCCGATGCCGGCCATCGACATCACCTCGGCGGAGATTCAGGCGTTCTTGAAGGCGCTTCCACGCGATGCGGTGAGTGACCGACCGATTCGTGTGGCCGACGTCGGCGGGTACACGGTGGGCACCTACGGCGTGTTCCGCCCCAAGACGGCGACGCAGGAAGCCATCCTCCACAAGACGAAGGTGAGCGAGATCTACTACATGCTGGAGGGCGCCGCGACGCTCGTCACGGGCGGTGCGCTGGCGCAGCCGACGCACGACACGCAGGGGTTTTCCGGCACGAGCGTGCGGAGCGCCGCCGTCGAGGGCGGCGTCACCCGCCGTCTGACGCCGGGAGATGTCGTGATCATTCCGGGCGGCACGCCGCACTGGTGGCGCGCGCTCGAGGGCGACATCGCCTACCTGATCTTCCGTCCGGATCCTGAAGGCAAGCAGCAGCTCAAATAACCCGCGTTCTCGAGGACGGTATGAGGCAAAAATCGGTCGCAGCGCTGCAGCGGGGCGCGACGCGTGTCGGCCCGCTGGTGTTGCTCGTCGCGCTGTCGGCCCCGTTCATCCCGGCCGCACTCTCCGGCGTGCTCGCGCAGCCGCAGCGGATCGACGCGAGCCTGTACGGCGGGTTGCGCTGGCGGGGCATCGGCCCCTTCCGCGGCGGGCGCGTGAACGGCGTCAGCGGCGTGCCGGGGCAGCCCAACACGTTCTACTTCGGCTCGGTCGGCGGCGGTGTCTGGAAGACGACCAACGCCGGGCGCACCTGGCTGCCGATCTTCGACTCGCAGCCGATCGCGTCGATCGGCGCCATCGGCGTCGCCCCGTCCAACCCGAACGTGGTCTACGTGGGCACCGGCGAGGCCGACATGCGATCGCAGATCTCCTACGGCAACGGGATGTACAAGTCCACGGACGGCGGTCGGACGTGGACGCACATCGGCCTCGACAACACGCGCCAGATCGGCCGCGTCCTCGTCGATCCGCTGAACCCCGACGTCGTGTTCGTGGCGGCGCTCGGCCACGTCTACGGCGCCAACCCGGATCGCGGCGTGTTCCGCACCCGCGACGGCGGCGCGACCTGGCAGCGGGTGCTGTTCAAGAACAACGACGTCGGCGCGATCGACCTCAATTTCGATCCCGCGACGTCACAGACCATCTACGCGTCGCTGTGGAACACCCGCCGTCCGCCGTGGAGCATCTACCCGCCGTCGTACGGGCCGGGCAGCGGCCTCTACAAATCGACCGACGGCGGCGCGACCTGGCAGCCGCTGGGCGCGGGCCTCCCGACCGACGGCCTCGGACGTATCGGCGTCGCGGTCGCGCCCTCGATGCGCACCCGCGTCTACGCCATCGTCGACGCGAAAGAAGGCGGGCTCTTCCGATCGGACGATGCGGGGGCGACGTTCGCGAAGGTGTCGAGCGACGCGCGGATCTGGGGACGCGGCTGGTATTTCGGGAAGATCGTGGTCGATCCCAGGAACGCGGACCTGGTCTACGTGTCCAACACGGGCGTCTACCGATCGCGCGACGGCGGGCGGACGTTCGGCGAGCCGTTCAAGGGGTCGCCGGGCGGCGACGACTATCACCAGCTGTGGATCTCCGCCGAAGATTCCAGCCGCATGATCCTCGGCGGCGATCAGGGCGCGGTGATCAGCGTCGACGGCCTGAACGATCATCCGACCTGGAGCTCGTGGCTGAACCAGCCGACGGCGCAGGTCTACCGCATCGCCGTCGACAACGCGTTTCCGTATTGGGTCACCGGCGCGCAGCAGGACAGCGGCGCGGTTCGCGTGCGCTCGCGCGGCCGCTTCGCCGGCATCACGATGCGCGACTGGGAACCGCTCTGCGCCGGCGGAGAGAGCGGCTATACGGCGCCCGATCCGCTGAACCCCGACATCGTCTTCGGCGGCACGGTGGAGAAGTGCAACGTCAATACCGGGAAGGTCGAGCGGATCTCGCCGGAAGTCGATCTGCCGACGCCGGCCCGGCACACGTGGACGCTGCCGCTGGTGTTCTCACCGGCCGATCCGCACGCCCTCTATTTCAGCGATCAATATCTGTTCAAGACGACCGACGGCGGCGCGCACTGGGCGCGCATCAGCGACGACATGACGCGTGAGAACCCCGGCGTCCCGCCGAACCTCGACGCGGCCACGGCCGCCGACGTCCCGCCGCAGTCGAAACGCCTCGGCGTCATCTTTACGATCGCGCCGTCGGCCGTGAAGGCACCGCTCCTCTGGATCGGCACCGACGACGGCTACATCCACCTCACGCAGGACGACGGCAGATCGTGGGCGAACGTCACGCCGCGCGCGATGAGCGCCTGGAGCAAGGTCGTCATGCTCGAAGCCTCGCACTTCGACGCGAACGAGGCCTACGCGGCGGTCGATCGGCATCGTCTCGACGACAACGAGCCGTACATCTACCGCACCAGGGACGCGGGCAGGACGTGGCAGACGATCACGAACGGCCTGCCGCCCGGCGTGTATCTGCAGACCGTGAAAGAGGACCCGAAGCGGCGCGGGCTGCTCGTGGCCGGCACCGAGCTGGGCGTGTTCGTCTCGTTCGACGACGGCGATCGATGGCAGGCGTTGCAGCTCAACCTGCCTCCGGCGTCGATGCGCGACCTCGCCTTCCACGACAACGATCTCATCGTCGCCACGCACGGCCGCGGCTTCTGGGTGCTCGACGACATCAGCGCGCTGCGGCAGGCCGCGGATGCGACATCATCGGCCGCGCATCTGTTCAAGCCGGCCGACGCGATCATCCTCCCCGACGGGACCGACGCCGGGACGCCGACGCAGAAGGACGAGCCGACCGCGGAGGATCCGCCGGCCGGCGCCATCGTCGACTACTACCTGAAAGATGCGGCGGCCGGTCCGGTGACGATCGAGATCCTGAACGCGGCGGGTGCGACGATCCGCCGCTTCTCGAGCGCCGATCCGCGGCAAGCGGTCGATCCGAACACGCTGGAGGTGAAAGCCGTCTGGCGGCGCGCGCAGGATCCGCCGTCAACAGGCGCCGGGATGCACCGCTTCGTGTGGGATCTGCGTCCCGAAGCGCCGGAGGGAGGGCGCGGGGGCGGAGGGCGGGGCGGCGCGGGCGGCGGACGCGGGAGCCTGCCGCCGGTGGCGCCGGGAGCGTTTTCCGTCAAGCTCGACGTGAACGGGAAGAGCTACACTCAGCCGCTGACGGTGAAACCGGATCCGCGAGACAAACCATGAGCCCACGAATCAGCTGGATCGAGGAGGGCGACGCGCACGGACAGCTTGGCGAGCTGTTCGAGGCGTCACGATCGGGATCGATCTCGGGGATGCGCCGCGAGCACGTCCCCGACATCCTTCACACGATGAGCCACCGGCCGGATTTCCTGGCCGCCATCATGGACGC
>JAYVYV010000341.1:0-3247 GCA_043783985.1 Acidobacteriota bacterium
GATCACAACCAGATCGATCGGGCGATCGCACAGCAGTCGATAAGCATGCGCAGCGACCGGGCCCGAGTACATCAGTCCGGCATGGGGCGCGACCAGCGCGATAAGCTCGCCATCGACATTGCGCGTCGCCCTCGCGAGATGGCCGTCGACGGCAGCGGCAAGCGCGCGCGCCGTGGCCGGATACCAACTCCCTGCAACAGCCGCGGGTCGTATCATGTGGTTCGCCTGAGGCACCGTAGCGTCTAGCACCGTGTCGGCGATCGGCATGTTAGCATTTGCCATGGCTGCCGAGTTCACGCGCGGGGACGTGCTCAAGATTGCCGCGCTCGCGAATCTCCACCTCGAGCCTGCCGAGATCGATCTGTTTGCCCGTCAGCTCGGCGACATCCTCGCATATGCGGACGAGGTTCAACAGGTGGACACGACAGGGGTGCCGCCGACTGCCAGCGTCGTCACACGCCACGCGGCCGACCGGCCCGATCAGATCCAGCCGTCGCTCGACATTGCCGAGGCGCTCGCGAACGCGCCGGATCCCGACCTGTCGCGCCTGGAAGGCGGCTTCTTCAAAGTCCCCCGGGTTATCGGATGACCCACGATACGATCAGCGGGCTGCGCGACCAGATCCGGTCGGGCGCCCGGACCGCCACCGAGGTCTGCCGTGACGCGCTGGCGAGAATTGAAGCAGCCGACCCCACGCTCCACGCATTCAACACCATCGCCGCGGAGCGCGCGCTGGCGCGTGCCGCATCGATTGACGGCGACCGGGACCGCTGGCGCGACGCTCCGCTCGCCGGCGTCCCGGTCGCCCTCAAAGACAATTTGTGCACGAAAGGTCTGCGCACGACCGCGTCGTCGCGCATCCTGGACACATTCGTCCCGCCGTACGACGCGACGGTGGTGTCACGCCTGGAGTCGGCCGGCGCGGTGATTGTCGGCAAGACGAATTGCGACGAGTTTGCGATGGGATCCTCGAATGAGAACTCGGCGTATGGGCCGGCGCGCAATCCGTGGGCGCTCGATCGCACGCCGGGTGGATCGAGCGGTGGATCGGCGTCGGCGGTGGCGGCTCGGCTCACGCCGCTCGCGCTGGGTTCAGACACCGGCGGATCGATCCGGCAGCCCGCAGGCCTGTGCGGCATCGTCGGTCTGAAGCCGACGTACGGCCGGGTGTCACGGTACGGGTTGATTGCGTTCGCGTCCTCGCTCGATCAGATCGGGCCACTGACGCGGACCGTGCGCGATGCGGCTCTGACGCTGACGGTGATCGCCGGAGTCGATTCGGCCGACGCGACAAGCGCGCCCGAGTCCGTTCCCGATTTCACCGCCGCGCTGACGGGAGACGTCCGCGGCGCGCGGATCGGTGTGCCTCGCCGGCTCGTCGGGGCGGGCGTCGACGCTGAAGTCGCGCGGGCTTTCACGGCGTCTCTCGACGTCCTCTCCGCACGCGGCGCGACGCTGGTGGACGTGGAGTTGCCGCACGCCCGCTACGCCATTCCGGTTTACTATCTCGTCGCGACTGCCGAGGCGAGCGCGAACCTCGCCCGGTACGACGGCGTGCGGTACGGATTCCGGGCGCGTCCGGACGCCGGACGCTCCGACCTGAACACGATGTACGCCATGACGCGGGCGCAGGGATTCGGGCCCGAAGTGAAGCGCCGCATCATGCTCGGCACCTACGTCCTCAGCGCCGGCTACTACGATGCCTACACCTGAAGGCGCAGCAGGTCCGCACGCTGATCCGGCGCGACTACGACCATGCGTTCACCGACGTCGACGTGGTGGCGATGCCGACGACGCCCACGGCGGCGTTCAGAATCGGCGAGCGCCTGGCCGACCCGCTGCAGATGTATCTCGGCGACGTATTCACGGTGAGCGCGAACCTCGCCGGGCTCCCGGCGATCAGCGTCCCGTGCGGGCTCACTGCGGACGGCCTGCCGATCGGGCTGCAGCTCACCGGCCGCCGCTTCGACGAATCGACAGTGCTGCGCGTCGCGGACGCGTACGAACGCGATACAGAATGGTCGAGCCAGGCGCCGCCCCCGATCACGAGCCGCTGAAAGCCCCCGACTGGTGGGTGTCGCTCAGCGACGACAAGCTGCTCGAGGTGCGGATGTGCGATCTGAACCTCTCCATCGAGGGTACCGATGTCGAGCTGCGCATCGCCGAGGTGGCCGCCGAGCTCGACGCACGCCACCTGATCTTCCGTCCGCACTATTACCTGTCGGACGAATGGTTCACACCCGACGGCGTGCCGGGCATCGCGATTCCGTTTTACGTCGCCCATCAGCGGCTGGCGAAGCTCGAGCTCGCGCAGATGCTGGAGGTCGAGGGCGGCGACGCGGAGTCGTGCCTCAGGATTCTGCGGCATGAGGTCGGGCACGCCATCGACAACGCGTACCGGCTGCGGCGCCGGCCGACGAGGCGCCGGTTGTTCGGCCACCCCGCCATCGAGTACCCCGAGTACTACACGCCGAAACCGTACAGCAAAAGCTTCGTCCAGCATCTGGATCACTGGTACGCGCAGAGCCATCCGGATGAAGACTTCGCCGAGACGTTTGCCGTCTGGCTCGATCCTCAATCGATGTGGGCCACGCGATACGCGGGCTGGCCCGCGCAGCGAAAGCTCGAGTACATGGACCGCCTCATGCGCGACATCGCGCCAAGACGGCCGACCGTGAAAACGAAGCGCGAGCTCGACCCTCTGCGCCGGCTGCGGAAAACGCTCGGCGAACACTACCGGCAGAAGCGCGAGCATTACGGGCTCGATCATCCCGACTTCTACGACAGCGACCTCCGAAATCTGTTTTCGGACGCCCCGGAGTACGCCAAGAACCCATCGGCGGCACGGTTCGTCCGCCGCATCCGGAAAGAGGTCCGCAGCACGGTCGCCAGCTTCACCGACAGTTATCAGTACACGATCGAGCAGCTGCTCGAAAAAATCATCGCGCGCTGCCGCGAGCAGAACCTGCGGCTGACCGATTCGGAGGAGTCCACCAAGAATGAATTCCTCGTCTTCCTCACGGTGCAGACGATGAACTATCTCCATAGCGGACGGCATCGGGTGGCGCTGTGACGGTCAACCGGCTGCGCGTCCTCGCGCTCGTGCACCGCCACCTGATTCCGCCGGACACGCTGGAAGAAGGCGCGGACATCACATCCGAGCCGTGGCGCACCGAATACGACGTCATCTCAACGCTGCGCGCCATGGGGCACGAGGTTCAGCCGCTCGGGGTTCATGACGACCTGG
>JAYVYV010000342.1:0-3245 GCA_043783985.1 Acidobacteriota bacterium
AGATCCGGGTAGGCGCCGATCTTGTCGAGCGTGCCGCGGAGAAAGAGCTCGTAGGTGGCGACGCCGACCAAATCGAGCGGCGTCGACGGCATCAGGAACACCTTGTCGGCCGCCGTCGCCAGGTAGTATTCGCGGTCGCCGCCGTACTCGAGATAGGCGTAGACCGGCTTGCCGGACTTCTTGAAATCGAGCACCGCGTCGCGCACCTCCTGCACCTTGGCCCAGAACGGTGATCCGAACCCCGTCGGCTTGAGCAGCACGGCTTTCACGCGCGGATCCACTTTGGCCTTCCGCAGGTTGTCCACGATCGATCGGACGGTCGGGGCCTTCGATCCGCGCAGGTAGCCGACGACATCGGCGGGGGCGAGCTCGGTGAGCGACCCGCCCACGCGCAGCACGAGCGTTGCGTTGGACGGCACGGCCGGCTCCCGCCCGAACACGAAGTACATCAGCGTGAAGCCGACGATCGACACGAACAGCGCAAAGCCGAGGAGCGTGAAGAGAATGGCGAAACCGCGGCGGGCCATGGCAGGAACCTCGTTGAACGAAGAACGCGAAGCGCAGGTGCCATTGAGTATAGCCCGTGGTACGGGCGTTGCAGCGCCGGTTTCATGAGCTTGCCGCGCTCCGTGGTTGTTCTGTTCACCTTCCTGAGCATCTCCGAAGCGGCGCTGGCGCAGACGCCGGCCGCTCCCCCGCCGCCGCCCCTCTGGGATGCGCAGGTGGGTGCATCGTTCGTGGGCACGAACGGCAATTCCGATACAGCCTCGACCGGCGCCGATTTCATCGCGCACCGCCGCGGGATGCCGTGGCAGTTCGAATCGGCCGCGACCCTGGTCCGCACCAGCAACGACGGCGTGTCCACTGCCGAACGCTATCTCGGCATGCTGCGCGGGCAGCGCAAGCTGACGCCGATTGTCGGGTTGTCGTCGGGGCTCAAGCTGGAGCGGGACCGGTTCGCCGGCCTCAATGCACGCTCGATTCTCGACGCCGGGTTGAGCTGGGCGCTCGTGCACCATCCGGAATGGACGCTCGACGGCGTGACCAGCCTCGCCTGGCTGCACGAGTCGCGCACCACGGGCCCCGGGGTGGACGATCCGATCGGCGTGCTGCAGCTGCTCAGCCGGATTCCGTTCGGCGGCGCGGGGGATACGACGCAACGCGTCACCTACTACCCCGACTTCAAGACGACGTCCGCGTACCGCTCGGAAGCGGAGGTCACCGCCCAGGCGGCCATGACCACGCACCTCGCGCTCAAACTCGCGTATCTCCTGCGCTACTCGCACGCGCCCGTCCCGGGATTCAAGCAGACCGACAACACCACCACGGCGTCGGTGGTGTTGCGCTGGAAAGCCTCGTCCCCGGCGCGATAGAATCCGCCCATGCTGGTCAAGAAATACGACGAGGTCCCGCCGACCACCTACGACGCCGGCCGCTCGGGCGTCACGATGCGCGAGATGATCACGTCAGCCGACGGCGCGCCGACGTTCGCCATGCGCGTCTTCGATCTCACGCCCGGCGCGACGACGCCCTATCACCATCATCCCTGGGAGCACGAGGTCTTCATCGTGCACGGCAGCGGCGTGGTGAAGTCCGAGCAGGGCGATCGCGCGTTTGCCGCGGGGGACACCGTGTTCATCGAGGGCAACGAGCCGCACTGCTTCGTCGCGACCGACGCGGTGCGGTTCGTGTGCGTGATCCCGTCGCCGAACGCCTGCGCGATGGGGTGATCGGAATCTGCGAACTGCGCGGCACGCGAGCGTGGCAGTCTCTGCATCGCTGAACGCTCGCGTCATCCTTCCAACCGAGATTTCCCGAACGTTTCCTCTCCCTCCCGCCGCGGCATCGTCTTCGCAGTTCGACGATGCTATGATCCGCCGTGCGGGACAGCGGATGACCGTCGCACAACTCAAACAACAGATGGACCGCCGCTTCGATGAACAGCGCGTCAGGATGGACGCCGGCTTCACCTCGCTGCACGACACGCTGAACGCGATCCTGCAAATCCTCGACAGGAAGAGCGACCATCACTTCAAGATTCTGCACGAACATGAAGAGCGTCTCAGCGATCTCGAAACCTGGCGTCGAACCACACGAGACATCCTCGGCTGACAGGCGGCGCGCGGTCGCCCGGCGCCGTCGGGAACGGCGAGAGTTTTACCGGCTCCTCGCTCCTCCAGACGTCCGTCACCGCAGACGCGAGGCGCGGCGGTGGCTCGACGAGAAGGCCGTGCGGATCACCAACCCACGGTTCTGCGATCGCCGGCCCGACGAACACCTGCTAAGCATGGAGGAGCGACAAGCCGTCGCGGACGCGTTGTACGAGGCGTTACGCCTGGACGATCCCGAGTTGCTCCGCGCCGTGGAGCGGCTCCTGTTTGAGGACATGACGCGCGACTTTGGCATCACGCTCGAGGAGTGGAAGCGCCGATCGCACGTCCGGTCGGCGCGCGTCTCGAGGGTCCGGGCGGAGATGCGACGCGCGGGACTGGTGTAATCGGATCGGCGACTTCAGTTATACTGAAGGTTCGTGCCAGCGGCGATCCTCACCACTTGCGGAAGTGGCGGAATGGCAGACGCGCTAGCCTCAGGAGCTAGTTGGAGCAATCCAGTGGAGGTTCGAATCCTCTCTTCCGCACCATCGTTCGCTCTCACTCACTCTGGCGTGTAAGCGGTCTTCAGGCGCTCGGCCGTCGCGCTGCGCGCTCGGCCTTCGGGCTCGAATCCTCTCTTCCGCACTAATCTCGTGCACGCGTGGGTCCGGTGACGATCATCGACAGAATCGTGCTCACCACGCTGACCACCAGCCCGCCCACGAACGCCGCCCAGAAGCCGCTCACGTGAAAACCCAGCCCCAGCGCTGACGAGAGCGAGCTGGTCAGCCACAGCATCAGCCCGTTGATGACCAGCGCGAAGATCCCCAGCGTGAGGATGATCAGCGGAAAGGCCAGGATTTTCGCCAGCGGCCGCAGGAACGCGTTCACCACGCCGAACACGAGCGCCACGCCGAGCAGCGGGAGCGCGCCGCCGTCGTAGACGACCCCGGGCACGAGCCGGGTCGCCACCCACAGCGCCGCGGCATTGACGAGCAGTCGAATCAGAAACGGCATAGGGGTATTATTCCGTCATGGCCTCGAAATCGCGACGCTCGTTTCTGTCCAACCTCGGCGTCGCCGCATCGGCCGCCGGCGCCACACTCGCAGCCGGGACGGCGGTCGCCCACGCGCAGACGGGATCGGACGGCC
>JAYVYV010000343.1:0-3244 GCA_043783985.1 Acidobacteriota bacterium
CTGCAGCAGCGGCGGAGTGAGCGACAGGCCGGCCTGGTGCGCGGCGACGTTGTCGCTGCTGAACGCGTAGTCGGTCCACCCGTTCAGCAGGAGGACCGGGGCCCTGCCGACCGGCGCCAGATCGAGCGTCAGCGTGTAAGGCGCGGCGTACCCCCGGAACCGCTCGAGCGCGAAGCTGTCGGGATAACGCCTGTCGATCCGCGCGATCCGCTCCGTCACATCGCGCCCGTCCTCGTCGACTGCGTGCGGCACCCGCGCGCCCGCGACGGCGAACAGCCGGTATGGCTTCGGCGACCCGGTCATGCCTTCGTTGGGGTAGACCTCGATGTCGCGCGGGTGCGCGATCGCCATCAGCTGAAACCGATCCGCGAACAGCGCTTCTTCCAGTTCGTTCGTGACCCGGATCTCGAAGCGGCCGTCCTTCGCGCGCAGCTGGTCGGCGCGGATGCGCACGTACTCCAGCGGATCCGGCCTGTTGCGTTCCTCGGGGCCTTCCCAGTACCCCATCTCTCCCCCGCCCATGAAATCGGTGACGAACTCGAAGCGCTCGCCGTTCCAGGTATAGAGGAAGGGGCACGACGAGGGCTTTCGATCCAGCTCCTCGATCACCAGATGGGACGGCAGCGACGGCTGGCGCGCCTCGGCCTGCAGGATGCCGGACGGCCAGAGCACGCGCACGACGTCCGCTCCTGTCCGACGGCCCAGACCAAACACGACATCCGCTGGCCCCACTGGCGGTGTCGCGGCGGAACGCTCGATCCGCGCGCTCAGGCTCCCGGCGCGCATGTCCACCTTCGATCCGACGCCAAGGCGATTGCTCGCGCGGCCGGTCAGCTCAACGCGGATCGACGCGCGGTTGTCGTGTCCGAAGTTGCGCCAGAACGTGAGCCCCGCGTCGCCGGAGGTCACCAGATCGGTACGGCCGTCGGCGTTCAGGTCGGCAAGGGCCAGACCTCGCGCCGACGACAGCGCCGGACCGCCGGATGCCCTGGGCATCGCACTGGCCGACACATCGCTCCAGCGCACACCCAGGTTGCGTGAGACGTGCGGTCCCTCCTCGGACCACGTCAGCAGATCGAGCAGGCCGTCGTTGTCGTAGTCGATGAACTGCGCGGCCAGCCCCGCCCGCACACCGTCGGGCGCCGGCGCGGCCGTGAATCGCCCGCGGCCGTCGCTCAGCGCGAAGACACCTCCGTCGGAACGGCCGAAAAAGAAATCCGGAAAGCCGTCCTTGTTGACGTCTGCGGCCGTGACGGCGGTGATGTCCCCCCTTCCCACCGCTGCCGCGAGGCCGGACGCGGCGGCGACGTCGCGAAACGTGCCGTCGCGCATGTTCTGGAACAGCAGCGGCCCCTCTCCACGGTTGACCACCAGCAGATCGACGTCGCGGTGGTTGTCGAAGTCGGTCGGGACGATGGCGATCGCGTGCGTGGCGATCAGCAGCCGGGCGTCGGCTGTCGTGTCGGTGAACGTGCCGTTGCCGTTGTTGCGCAGCAGCCGCATCGGCGCCGACGCGAACTCACCGGGGAACAGGAGCGCGCGTTCCGCTGCGCGGGGGATGGTGGCGTCGATGTCGGCCAGGCCGGCGATCACCAGATCGAGGTCGCCGTCGTGGTCGACATCGACGAGTGCAGCGGCGCCTGGCAGAAACGGGTATGTCGCGATTCCGGCCACACGCGTCACGTCGCTGAAGCGGCCGCCGCCGTCGTTGTGATACAGGGAGCTGACGCCCGACCGGAGCACGAACAGATCCGTCCGGCCGTCGTTGTCGTAGTCGCCGGCGACGCAGCCGATCGGCACGCCATCGCCCGGCGCGACGAGGCCGGACGCCGGCGTCACGTCGGTCCAGGTGCCCTGACCGTCGTTGCGGAACAGACGCTGCCGCGCAGCCGACGCGTCGAACAGATCGAGATCGCCGTCGTTGTCGACGTCAAGCAGCGTCACGCAGCCGCCGAGGCCGGCGGCGATCCGGTGGACGCCGGCCGGTGTGAGGTCGGCAGCCGTGAAGCGGCGTCCGAACGGCGATGCCACCGATGACGATCGGTCCGTGGGCGGACCGATGGCGGCCGGTGTAAAGGCCGCCGACGGCACGGCGGTGTCGACGAGGTCGGCCTCGGCCCCGGTCGACGCGATCGCCTCGGCGTAGCGCCCCTGCTCGAGATAGCCGGTTCCGTACGTGGACCCGTAGCCGGTCGATCGCAGCGCCTGCGCGCGCTCGAGCATCCGCCGGCCCTCGTCTCCCTGCCCGCCGCGCGTCAGCGCCAGGCCGAGGTTGTAGGCCACCGTCACGTTGTACGGTTCGACGTCGGCCGCGGGCCGCAGCACGCTGATGGCCTGCGGATACTGCCGCGCCTCGAGGTACATCTGGGCGAGGTGAACGCTCGCGCCGACATCGGCCGCGTCGATCCGATGGACCCGCTCGAATTCCCGGAGGGCATCCGAGGTCCGGTTCTCGGTGCGCGCGATGAGGCCGAGGATGTAGGGCGGCTGAGGCGCCGCGGGCAGAAGCCGGGCGGCTTCCGCCGCTTCGCGAGCCGCGCCTGCCAGATCCTGCGCGTAGAGCAGCGCGAGGCTCAGGTTCACGTGGGCCATTGCCAGCGAGCGGTCTGTCTGAAGCGCTTCGCGAAACGCTCCTGCCGCCTCCGCGTATTCGAACCGCTCGAGACGGGCGACGCCGAGATTGTTCGCGCGGTAGGCCCGCTCGCGCGCGTCGTCGGGTCCGGACCGGCGCTCGCACCCAAGGTGACTCGCCGTCACCAGGCACACCAGGACGCCCAAGGCTAAACCAGGCACGATTTCCTTGGTGCGCATGTGACGTCACTTCACCGGGCGAAGGGTACTATCTTCGATTTGAGCAAGGCCCGATCTCTCGTCATGAGCGGGACCTTGTGCACCACGCTCGTGGCGGCGATCAGCTCGTCGGCCGGATCGCCCCGGAAGTCGAGGCGCGTGCTCGTGCGCGCGATCTCGCGAGTCAGCGGCCACACGTGCACGCGCGCCAGCACGCGGACCACGTCCGGATCGTCGAGGTCCACGGCAATCCGGCCCAACTGGGCCAGCTTGGCGATCTCCCAGAGCACGATCGCGGAGACGCTCCAGCGGTCGGCGCTGAGCAGGCGGATCTCTCGGGGAAGGAGCGCGCCCGTCACGGCATAGAGCAGCACATGGGTGTCAACGTTCAGCATCCCAGCCGGCCCCGGTGGAGAAGATCTCGCCCTTGATCTGAAGCTTGCCCGTGAGCGAG
>JAYVYV010000344.1:0-8438 GCA_043783985.1 Acidobacteriota bacterium
AGTGGAGCATCGCTTCGACGAGGAGAGCGGGAAGGTGCGCGCGTGGGCAATCGATCGCTACGACGCGCTCGTGCTCGCCGAACACCCTGCTCCCGTGGATCCCGACGTCGCGGCGCGGCTGCTCGCTGACGTCTGGCTCGCCCGCGGCCCGCGCGGCGAGGACGCGGCGCTGTTGCGGCGGCTGCGCTTCGCCGGTCACGAGGTGGACGTCCTCGCCCTGGTGCGCGCGGCGGCCGGCGGCGCGCGCACGCTGGACGAGGTACGCATCGGTCGCGCGCTGGCGCCCGACGTCGCCCGCGATCTGGCGCGCGATGCACCCGAGTCGCTCGCCGTTCCCAGCGGGCGCCATACGCCGCTGACATACGACGAGGACGGCAGCGTCTCCGCCTCGGTGAAGTTGCAGGAGCTCTTCGGCCTTGCCGAGACGCCGCGCGTCGGGCGGCAGCGCGAGGCCGTGACGCTCGCGCTGCTCGCGCCGAACGGCCGGCCGGTCCAGGTGACGCGCGATCTGCGCAGCTTCTGGGATCGCACCTATCCGGACGTGAGAAAGGAACTGCGCGGGCGTTACCCGAAGCATCCGTGGCCGGAGGATCCGTGGACCGCGCCACCCACGGCACGGACAACACGGAGGGGTAACCAGAAGCGGTAAGGCGCTACACTTCTCCATGCCCCGCGCCCGAGCAGGGCGACCAGGCGAAATCGGCCGGCCGGGCCGGAATTCCACCGAGGAGAGAGAGATGATGCGCAAGCTGACTGCGATTGCGGCGGCGACCTTCGCGATGGCCGCCCTCGTCACGGCCCAAGGCGGGCGGCCCGCGAGCCCAGCCGGCACCGCCGCCACCGAGATCGGCGGCAAGTACGACAACGGCGCGGAGCCTTCGTACAAAGGCGGGAAGTGGATCGAAATCACGTACGGGCGTCCGATCAAGCGCGGCCGTGACGTGTTCGGCGGGGCCGGCGAGAAGTACGGCAAGGCCGTGAACCCGGACGCGCCGGTCTGGCGCGCTGGAGCCAACAACACGACGCAGCTCACGACGGAAGTGCCGCTCGTCATCAACGGAACGACGCTGGCGCCAGGCACGTACACGCTGTTCATCGACCTGAAGCCGCAGGCGTGGACGCTCATCGTCTCGAACTGGAAGGCGCAGACCCGGTACGATCCGAAGAACACGGCGGAGCTCTTCGGCGCGTTCGGCTACACGCCGGACAAGGACGTCGTCCGCGCGCCGATGAAGCTCGAGACGCTGCCGCATTCAGTCGAACAGCTCACGTGGGAGTTCGTCGACATGACCGACGCCGGCGGCTCGCTCGCATTGGTGTGGGACAAGACGATGGCGTCCGTGCCGTTCACGGTAAGGTGACGTGCACAAGCACGACGGCGTCGATTCGAAGCTCGATGCCACAGACCGGTTGAGGCGGCAGCGCATGCTCCCGCGCAGGCGTTACGTCCGAGCCGCATGTCTCGCGTTCGTGCTCGCGTCCCGGCCGTGGGTGGTGGCAGCGGCGCAGGCGCCGTCGCGGGCCGCGGCCGCGCCGATCGCCGTCACCCCCGCTGGTGTGACCGTCGAGCTCCTGCTGCGCGACGGCACCCGCGCGTACGGGCGTGTCGAACGAATCGACGGAGGCCTCGTCACGTTCAAGACGACGGCAGGCGCGGACATCCAGGTCCAGACCGCGGAGATCGTGTCCGTCCACCAGGTGAGCGGCACGGTGGTCGCGGGTGAGTTCCGGCGGGCGGATCCCAATCCGACGCGTCTGTTCTTCGGTCCGACCGCGCGATCGCTGAAGCAGGGCGCCGGCTACGTCGGTGTCTACGAAGTCGTGCTGCCGTTCGTGCAGGTCGGCGTCACGGATCGCATCTCGTTCGGTGCGGGGACGCCGCTGATCTTCGGCGACGGCAGCGCGCATCCGTTCTGGATCACCCCGAAGGTCCAGTTGTACTCGGGCGAGTCGGTGCAGGCCAGCGTCGGCGTGATGCATTTCCTCAACGTCGGCGACGGCAGCCTCGGGATCGCGTACGTCGTCGCCACGCGGGGTTCGACGGACTCGGCCGTCACCGGCGGCGTGGGGTACGCGTACGACCGGACCTACAACAGCAAGAACGGCGCGGCCGTCGTGATGGTCGGCGGCGAGCACCGCGTGACCCGCGGCATGAAGATTTTGACCGAAAACTACATTTTCAACGGCGGCGGGATCGTCACGGGCGGCGTGCGGTGGATGGGCGAGCGGTTCTCAGCCGACCTGGCGATGGTCGTGCCGACCGACGGCAGCGCGACCATCGCCTTCCCCCTCGTCAACGTGGTGTACAGCTTCTCACCCAACCGCTGATCACTTCTGCATTTCCTTCCGCAGCGTCTCAATCCGTCCGGCCATGCCGCCAAAGAGCGCGCCGACGGTCGGTGCGTACCCCTTGTATTTTTCCGGCAGCTTCCACTCGGCGGCCGCCTGCTCCGGCGTCTTGCCGGCCTTCAGCTCGGACTGCATCCACGCGACCAGGTCCTTGTTGAAGTCCGCGTACTCTTTCAGATCGGCCCACGTCGTCTGCGCCGGGGTGTGGCCGTTGATGATCATGTCGACGTTCTTGATGCCGTTGTGCGCCTTCATGAGCGTCTCCGAGATGTGGAGCATGCTGCCGCCGTTCGCCTCGTCGATGAGCGGGACCGACTTGCCCGCGAAGATGTCGCCGGCGTGGACGATGCGCAGGGTGGGAAACACCACCCAGGCGTCGCCGTTGGTGTGGCCGCGACCGAAGTAGTAGAGATCGATCCGATCGGCGCCCTTGCCGATCGTCATCTTGTCCTTGAACGTGCGCTTGGCCATGCCGACGCCGCCGTGCTCCTTGAAGATCGGCATCTTCTCCATGTTGGCTTTCGTGTTCTCCTGTGCGACGAAGTCGATGGTCGCCGGGAACTCCACGTTGCCGCTGACATGGTCGCCGTGCGTGTGCGTGTTGATCAGCATCGTCACCGGCTTGGGCGTCAGCTCCTTGATCTTGTCGAGGATCGGTTTGCCCCAGCCCGGGTTCTTCGCGTCCACCACGACGACGCCGTTCGCCGTCAGGAACGCCGCCGTGTTGCCGCCGCCGCCCCGCAACACGTAGAGGTTGTCTTTGACCTTCTCGACCGTGACGACCTTCGGGGCGTCGGCCGCCGGCGGCTGCGCCTTCACCGCCGCCAGCCCGCCGATCGTCAGCAGCACTCCCAACACCACTCCTCGTCTCATGAGATACCTCCAGGGAAAAAGACCCGTTGAATGAACCAGAACGCGCCGGCCGCCATGACGCCGATCGATCCGGCGAAGGCGAGCTGCCGTCCCGCGGCTTCGCTTCTCGCGCGCAGCACCGCGAGCGAGGTCGCCACCAGCGCGACGACCAGCAGTTGACCGATCTCCACGCCGACATTGAACGAGAACAGCGACCAGCCGAGCGCCCTCGCCGGCAGGTCCATCTCCCGCAGCACGTTCGCGAACCCGAAGCCGTGGATGAAGCCGAAGGCGAACGCAATCCAGGCGCGCACGTCGCGGCCGTCCCGGATCAGCAGGTTGTCGGCGCCGACGTACACGATGCTCAGGGCGATCGCGGGCTCGATGAGCCGCGCGGGCGGGCTGACGATGTTGAGCGCCGCGAGCGAGAGGGTGATGCTGTGCGCCACCGTGAAGGAGGTCACGATGACGGCGAGCTGCCGGACCGTGCCGCCGAGCAGCAGCAGGCCGACGAGGAACAGCAGGTGATCCGGACCGATGAGGATGTGGTGGATGCCCGCCGGGAGGAACCGCCGCACGACCGCGAACGCGCCCTGACGCGTGCCGGCGAAGTACTCGAAGGTGGCGCGGCCGCCATCGAGGATCGCCTGCGTCAGCGCGTCGCCTTCGTAGACGTTGAGGAACGTCTGGTGCTGCGGATCGTACGGAAACATCGACGCCGTGACCGCGACGGTTCCCGCGTGGCCCGCCAGTGCGTAGCGGACGGCCAGCTTCAGCGACTGCCGGTCCGCCACGACCTCCGCCGGGGACCACTGCGGCGTGAGCGCGACGCCGTCGGCCGCGACCGTCAGCCGTCCGGCGAACAACGCGGCGATGGCGGCCGACTGTTGGGACGCGACCGCCGGGTCGAGCAGACGCTCGGCCGGCTCGATCTGCAGGTCGTGCGCGAGATCGATGATGTGCGCGACGAGCGTACCTTCCAGGGCGTTTGGCAGCAGTCGCAGGTCGAGATAGCTGAACGGCACGGGATGGGCTGCCGCCGCCCGCGGGAACAGCCAGGGAACGCAAAGGCCGCAAAGCACGCTAAGCGCTAGAAGATGGTTTGTCTTTGCGGGCTTGGCGGGCTTTGCGTTCCCGCTCGTCGTCGCTGTCACGGCGGGCCAATGGTAACGTACCGTCGTGGAGATCGGACCGGGCGCCTTTCATTTCCCGCAGTACCTGAGCGTCGCCGACCAGCGCGCGCTCGCGGACCAGTGCCGCGCGCTCGTCGACGGCGCGGTGCCGGCCTACGTACCCGTTGTCCGCGGAGGCGGGAAGATGCACGTCCGCATGCTGTGCCTGGGCCGCCACTGGAACGGGAAGAGCTACGCGTACGAGACGCACCGCAGCGACTTCGACAATTTACCGGCGCCACCGCTGCCCGACGCCTTCGCGTGCCTGGCGCGCGAGGTCGCCCGGTCTGCAGGGATGGCGCTCGCGCCGGATCTCTGCATTCTCAACTACTACGACGCCGACGGCCGCATGGGACTGCACCAGGACAAGGACGAGAGCCAGCGGTCGATCGCGGCGGGGCTCCCGGTCGTCTCGGTCTCGGTAGGCGACACCGCGCGGTTTCTCTTCGGCGGCTTGCGCCGGAACGATCCGGTGGAGTCGCGGATGCTCGAGTCGGGCGACGCGTTCGTGTTCGGCGGACCGGCGCGGCTTCGTTACCACGGCGTGTCACGCATCGTTCCGGCGACCGCGCCGCCTGAGCTCGGGCTTGCCGGCCGCTTCAACCTCACGTTCCGTCAATACGATCTGTGAATGCAGAGCCCGCCGCCCCCCTGAGATAGGGGCTCGTCCGCCTTATCGGCCCGGCTTGTACCAGTACCCGTCCGCGAACGCGTCTCTCCGGCGGCGGCTGATCAGGTACCACGGGCCCTTCACGAGCAAGGTGAGGTAGTGCCAATCCCCGAACCGATCGAACTTGCGGGTTGACGCGATCACCTTGGCGGCGCGCGCTCGCACCAGCCGGCGTCCGCGGGCGCGGCCGAGACGCCGAAGCGCCAGCAGAAACTTGACGTCCTCCGCGAATTTCATCGACTCGTCGTATCCGCCGATCGCTTCGAAATCGGCGCGCCGGCAGAAGACGACGCCGATGTCCAGGTGCGTGGCCCAGACCAGCGGGATGAACATCGCGTAGGTCAGCCCAATCCCCGCCGACCACCGTTCCATCGTGGCTCCCGTGGAGCCACCCACGACGTCGGGCCGGGCCAGGAACGCGGCAATCACGTTGAACGTCTCGGGGTGAACCTGCGAGTCGGCGTCGATGAAGGCGACGATCGCGCCGCGCGCGACCGCCGCCCCGGCGTTGCGGACGGCCCCGATGCGGCGGATCGTCGAAGAGACAACGCGGCAGCCGCGCGCGATCGCGATGGCGGCCGTGCCGTCGGTGGATCCGTTGTCCGAGACGATGACCTCGACGGCGTCGGGACCGCGGTCGAACGCCTGCCGGGCGGCGTCGATGGACGTCAGCAGGCGAGGCAGGAGCGCCGCCTCGTTGTAACAGGGGATGATGAGGGAGATCGCGGGCACCGACAGTCGAGTGTACTCGCGTTCCGGCTATGTGGGCGCGGCCTCGTCCGCCTCCACGGGCGGACCGACGCGTCGGTCAGGCTGCGGCGAACCTCGCATTCTCGAGGGGCGAGCGCTGTGCAATCCGGAACAGCACGTCGCCCGGGACCAAGTAAGGTAGAGGTCGTATGGAACCGCTTTCGGGACAACCTCCCATCGCTCCGTCCCCGCCCTTGTCCGAGCGTGAACAGACCGACGAAAGCCTGCGCACCGAGCGCGAGAAGGCCGATCATGCTTTTGAAGCCGACCTCGCCGCGACCGATGACACGGCGGATGCCGTGGTCAGCCGCGCCCGGGCACGCGCCGACGCGGTGCTCGCGGCAACGCGTCGGAGGACCGATCACCAGGCAGGTGCTCACGACCTCGCTGCCGAAAGCCTCGAGCGATCCCGAGCGTTGGAAGACCAGGTGCTTCAAGGCGAGCGGGTCGCGGCGGACAACACCCTGCGGGATGAGCGCGCCGATCACGTCGCCCTCCTCGCGCACGAACGTGAGGCGACGGACAAGGACTTGTCCCATGAACGCGCCCGGTCAGACCACGCGCTGGCGATGCGCGACGACTTCATGGGCATCGTCAGCCACGACTTGCGGAACATGCTGAACGCGATGGTGGGGATTGCCACGCTCATCGAGAGCGAAGCCGCCCGCGACAACCACGTGGCGCAAGTGGTGACGCACGCACGGCGTATTCAGCGGTCGGGTGCCCGGATGCACCGCCTCATTGGAGACCTGGTCGATGTCGCCAGTATCGAGGCTGGCATGCTCGCCGTGACGCGGGAAGCGGGCGATCCGGCGCAGGTCGTGAAAGAGGCCGTGGAGACGTTTCAGGCGCAAGCATGTGGAAGCGGCGTGTCGCTGGTGGCGGACATCGTGCCGCCGCTGCCGCCCACCGCGTTCGATCCCGCACGGATCCTTCAGGTGCTCAGCAACCTTTTGAGTAACGCGATCAAGTTCACGACGGCCGGCGGTCGTGTGGTCGTGCGCGTCGAACGCCGCGACGCAGACATCCTCTTCGCCGTCCAGGATACGGGTGAGGGGATTCCCGTGGACAAGCTGGAGGCGGTCTTCGATCGGTTCGTTCAGCTGACGAAAAATGATCGACGGGGCGTCGGACTCGGCTTGTATATCTCCAAGTGCATCGTGCAAGGACACGCCGGACGGATTTGGGCAGAAAACACGGCCGGCAAGGGAAGCACGTTTTGTTTTACGCTGCCGATCGTCGCTGCGAGAGGAACGGTGTAGGCACCTCAAGCGTTCGACGACGGGGCGGGCGTGATGTCACGGCGCGCAGGGGTTTTACCTCAACCATTGATGGTAGTGACAAATGGCGACGCGTTTGAAATACTTTCGGTATGTCGCTCAAGCCCACGTTGAACGAGCATGACGAGCTCACCTCGCGAGTGGAACGCATTCGCCAGCTCTGTGAAAACCTCACCAAGGCCCTCGGGGACGCCGACCGGCAGCGCGAGCTGATTGCGAAGATGAAGGTCGACGCCGACGCGGTCTACAAGGCGCTCACGTCGAAGGCGTAGCGGACGCTCGTCGCGTTCGGGGGACAGGCAACATTCCCCCACCGGTCCGGTCGCGCCCGCGCGGCGACATCTCTCGCACAAATTCGCACACGCTTCGGGAGTCAGTGACCGGAGTGACGATCGTCAATCCTTTGCCAGCGCCATGAACTGATCTGGCGCGAGGGCTTTCGGCGTGAAGCGTGCTCGCCGGACCGCGCCATGGAAATAGCTCACGCGATTGATGCGCGTGCCGACCGATGTCGCGCCGTCGCCCTGCGGCGTGAAGGCCACGTCCGCCTCGCCCTGGAGCGCGCCGTTCACATAGCTGCGGAACGTCTTGCCGTCGAACGTTTGCGCGACGTGATACCACCGGCCAATCGGATACCGCTTCTCCGGGAACATCAGCGCCTGGTTGTAGCCGGGACCGTGGACGAAGGCATCGAGGTACCACTGATCGCCATTGACGACGCGCAGCTCGAACAGGATGCGCGAGTTGGCATCGGGAACGCTTGCCAGCCCGCCGGTGTTCGGATCGCGCTCGGCGAGATGAAACCAGCGCTGTTCGGCAGCTCCGCCGTCGGGTCGGAAGATGGCCTCGCAGGTGAATGTCTTCGCGCCGGCCAACGGGTGCTGATCGATCCACAACGCGTCGTCGACGCCGTTGAATTCGATTGCCTTGCCGATTGGCGTATCGACAACTTTCGGGTGACCCTCAACCCTGGTCGCAACGCCGCCAATCAGGTCGAGGCGATCGAAGGTCCAGGTGATTGGGGTGGGAGAGGACTGGGGTGAGATGCGCGCGCCATGCGTGGACAGCAGAAGCCCGGCCACAAGGGTGGACGCCACGAAGCGATCGTTGAACATGCGCCCTCCTCGAAAATCGTGGTGTAAGGCGGATTATACGGCGAGGCGCCCCCCTGATCCTGGAACCGCGGCCAGTTCGCGACAGGGCTAAACAGCGCGTCGTTCAAGCCTCGCGTCCGTTATACTCGCCACACCTCTGACCCTCATTCCCGGAACATCCATCGGCCCGTACCGGATTGTCGCGCCTCCGGGCGCGGGCCCCTGGACTTCGCGCGAAGTGCGGCGGTGAGCCTCGTCCCGGGAACGACCC
>JAYVYV010000345.1:0-3241 GCA_043783985.1 Acidobacteriota bacterium
TTCATCCCGCGCACCGAGATCCTGCGCAACCCCGACATGCTCTACATCGCGATCGGCATCCTCGGCGCGACGGTGATGCCCCACAACCTCTACCTGCACTCCTCGATCGTCCAGACGCGCAAGTACACCGACACGGCCGAAGGGCAGCGCGAGGCGATCCGCTTCGCCTCGATCGACTCGGTGGTGGCGCTGATGTTCGCGCTGTTCATCAACGCGGCGATCCTGATCATGGCGGCGGCCGTGTTCCACGGCAAAGGGCACGACGGCGTCGCCGAGATCGGCGACGCCTATCAACTTCTCGCGCCGCTGCTGGGCACGACGATGGCGAGCGTGCTGTTCGCGGTGGCGCTGCTCTGCTCTGGGCAGAACGCGACGCTGACCGGGACGCTGGCCGGGCAGATCGTCATGGAAGGGTTCATCAACCTGCGGCTGCGGCCGTGGCTGCGCCGCCTGATCACGCGCCTGATCGCCATCGTGCCGGCGATCGTCGTAATCGCGATGTACGGCGACCGCGGCACCGGGCCATTGATCATCCTCAGCCAGGTCGTCCTCAGCCTGCAGCTGCCGTTCGCGGTCTTCCCGCTGGTGATGTTCACCAGCGACCCGCACAAGATGGGGGAATTCGCCAACGCCCTGTGGGTCAAGGTGCTGGCTTACACGGTTGCGGTTATCATTGCCGCCCTGAATATTTACATGCTGTATCAGATCTTCACGGGCTTCTAGGATGTACCGACGAATTCTCGTCGCGGTGGAGAACTCGCCGGCCGATCGGACGATTCTCGCGCACGTCTCGGAGCTGGCGCAGCTGACCGGCGCCTCGCTGCTGCTGGTGCACGTCGCCGACGGTTGGGCGGCGCGCAACTTCGATCAGCTCAAGCTCCGCGAGTCGGAGGAGATGAAGGCCGACCGCGCCTATCTCGAGCGGGTCCGCGGGGACCTGGTTGCCGCCGGTTTCACCGTCGAGATCCGGCTGGCGATGGGCGACCCGGCAACCGAGCTTGTCAAAGCCTCCGAGGAGCTCGGCGTGGATCTGATCGCGATGTCGACGCACGGGCACCGGTTCATCAAAGACGTCCTGCTCGGCGCCACGGCCGACAAGGTCCGTCACCTGGTGAAGGTCCCCGTCCTCCTGTTACGCGCGCAATGACGCCCTCGCTCGGCTGAAGCCTTCGCGCTACGACCCCCACTCGACCGACCGACCCACCCACCCACACACCTGACCCACGAGACCTCTGTGCTATAAAGCTCTTGATGGCCGCGCAGCCCGAGCCGATCCACGCGCACGCGATGGACAACATCCGGTTCATCCGCGACGCCATGTCGCGGGCGGCCGCGTTCACCGCGGTCCCCGGGTGGGGCGGCGTCCTGATGGGCATCACGGCGATCGTCGCGGCGTCCATCTCGGGTCCACCCGACGACTCGCTGCGCTGGGTGCTCGTCTGGTTCGCGGAGGCGGCGATCGCCGCCGCGATCGCGCTCGTCACCATGACGATGAAGGCGCGGCGCATCGGCGCGCCGCTGTCGACCGCCGCGCCGGCGTACCGCTTCGCGCTCGCCTACGTGCCGCCACTGGTCGCCGGCATGGTGCTGACGCCGGTCTTCGCGACCATGGGGCTGATGGCGCGGCTGCCGGCGTGCTGGCTGCTGATGTACGGCACGGCGGCCGCGACCGGCGGCGCATCCGGCGTCCGCATCGTGCCGCTCATGGGGGTCTGCTTCATGGCGCTCGGCGTGGTCGCGTTCGCGGCGCCCGCGTCGTGGGGACACTGGCTCATGGCCGCCGGCTTCGGCGGCTTTCACATCGCATTCGGTCTCGTCATTGCCAGGAGACACGGTGGCTAAGTCAGCGACGGCACGCAAATCCGAACCCAGATCTGAACCCAAATCTGAAATCAGAAATCTGAAATCTGAAATCCCGAAGCGCAGCCCCCTTGAGCTCGATCGGCTGATTCACGAGCGCATGCGGCTCGGCATCATCAGCGCGCTGGCGGTGAACGAGCGGCTTACCTTCAGCGATCTCAAGCGCCTGCTGCAGACCACCGACGGCAATCTGAGCGTGCACGCGCGCAAGCTCGAGGACGCGCACTACGTCGCGTGCGAGAAGACGTTCGATGCGCGCGTGCCGCGGACCGAGTATCGCCTGACGGCCGCCGGCCGCCGGGCGCTCGAAAAGTATCTCGGCCACATGGAAGCCATCATCAAAGCAGTACGAGATTGAAGATTTCAGAGGGCAGATTTCAGATTGCCCTAAACCCTCAGCCCTGAGCCCTCAGCCCTCAGCCCTAAAAACCCTTCCCCGCCGACGCGCCCGGCGGGGGCCTGCGCCTACACCAGCACGCGCGCCTTGATCCGCTCGAGCACGCGAAGGGGCGAACGTGCCGGCTCGCCCATCGCGTCCACCGGCAGCAGGAACGTCTGCTCGAGCTGGTACTGCCCCGCCGTCGCCGCGTGGCTCACCTGATCCGTGAACGCCAGCCAGGTCGATCCCGCTGGCAGATCCACCCTGCTCTGCGGCGACGTCTTCTGAAATACGTCGTCGGCTTTCATGCGGTCGTGGAGCTGCAGCATCAGCGCGTCGTAGGCTGTGCGCGGCGTCTTGGTCACCCGCACCAGCGCGAGCAGGTGGCCGGCGCCCGGCAGCGGCACCCGCAGCTGCGGTGCGAACCGGCGCGCGACCGCCTCGAAGTCGTCGCCCAGACGCCACGTGCGCGCGCGTCCGTCGGGGTTCACGTTGCTGAACACCCGCAGAATGCGCCGGCCGCCGGACGGCGTCGCCGGAAAGCTGTCCACGTGCAGCCGCGTGTCGTCTTTCCGCCACGTCGTCTGGCGCCCCGCGATTTCGGCCGGCCGGAAGCTGGCGCGCCCGCGCGTGAGGCGATCGCGATAGTGCGGGAACAGCCGGCCGACCAGCGACGCCGCCGACTCGCTGAAGCGGTGGATGAATCCGCGAAGCGTCTCGGCATCCAGTCCCGTCGCCGTCGTGCCTCCGAGGCGGCCCGACGAAGGGTCGTAGCTCGCATTCTTCGAGCTGCCGAGAATCGACGGCGTGAACAGCAACACCTCAGAGGGCTCGACGCCGAAACGAAGATCCGGCAGGAAGATCACATCGCCCGCCTCGAGCGCCGCCGCGGCGCCCGAAGCGACCTCAGCCGGCGGCGCCTCTGACCAGCCGTGACCGTGCAGCTGCAGGAGTTTCGTCATGGACGCACAAGTATTCCGCGAAGACCCATCAGTTGACTAC
>JAYVYV010000346.1:0-3239 GCA_043783985.1 Acidobacteriota bacterium
GGGCGTGACCGGCGTCACCCCGCTGCTCGGCGCGGCCTACCACGGCAACGCCGCGGCGGTGCGGTTGCTCCTGTCGAAAGGGGCGAACGTGAACGCCGCCGCGCGGATGCCGACGTTGTTCCCCATCGATGCGCCCAAGAGCGGACCGATCGCGCTGACGGAGATGACGCCGCTCCATGCCGCCGCGTCGAGTGCACCAGCCGGGCTGATCGAGGCGCTGCTCGACGCCGGCGCCGACATCAACGCCAAGGAAGGCCGGGGCATGACGCCGTTGATGCTGGCCGTCGCCACGAATCATCAGAACCCCGATGTCATCCGTCTGCTGCTCGGACGCGGCGCCGACGTCACCGTGCAAAGCAAGCTCGGCGAGACGGCCGCCGACTGGGCGCGCAAGCTCGCGGCGCCGGCGGGTCTGGAATTGTTGAAGGTCTCCAGGCCGGACCGTCCGGCCGCCGCTGTCACGACCCCGGCCTCGGCCCCCGTTGACGTGAAAATCGCCGCAGAGCGCGGGTTGGCGCTCCTCGAGACGTCGAGCCAGAAATTCTTCGAGGGAAGCGGCTGCGTCTCGTGTCACCACCAGAACGCCGCCGGCCTCGCGGCCGGCGAAGCGCGCGCCAGGGGTCTCCGCTTCGACCCGAACGCGAGCGCGGCGCGCATCGAGATGCTGAAAGGCGGTCCGCCCCCCCCGCTCCTGCTCGAGCGCATGGACATCAACGTGCCGGAGATCTTCGCGTCGACCTTGACCGCGCTTGCGGCGGAGAACGTGCCGCCCAACCCGGTCACCGACATGATCGCCGCGAATATCGCGGCCACCCAGGCGCCCGACGGCTCGTGGCACATCCAGAACGGCGTTGGCGATCGGCCGCCGACCGCCGAAGGCGGGATCACGCGCGCGGCGCTGTGCATCCGGTCGCTGAGGGTCTACGGACCGCCGGGGCGCGCCGGCGAGCTGAACGCGCGAATCGCCAGGGCGCGCCAGTGGCTGCTCGCGGAAAAGCCGGTGACCGCGGAAGACCGCAACATGCAGCTGCTCGGTCTCCTCTGGGCTGACGCCGACACCGCGTCGCTGAAGAAACTCGCAGCGGCCATTCTCGCGCAGCAGCAACCGGACGGCGCGTGGAGCCAGCAGGTCGGCGGGGCCACGGACGCCTATGCGACGGGACAATCGTTGTACGTGCTGGCCAAGGCCGGCGGCGTCCCGCCGGCCGACGCCGCGTATCGCCGCGGTGTGAGCTACCTGCTCGCGGCGCAGAACGCCAACGGTTCCTGGCGCGTGGCCAGCCGCGCGCCGAAGTTCCAGGCCTTCTTCAACAGCGGCTTCCCGTACGGCGGCGATCAGTGGATCAGCGCGTGGGCCACCGGATGGGCGACGATGGCGCTGGCGCAGGCGGTACCGGCGCCGGGGCGAGCCGTCTCGGACCGATAGCGTCGGCCGGGCCGTGTTTTTTCTTATTTGCTTTTCGCGGCGTCTCTCGCGACCAGGATCTGCGCGGCGTGCGCGTGCGCGTGCGGCGCGTAGATCGCCAGCCATCGATCGGCGGTGTAGGCGCCGTGCTCGGTGTGCGTGCCGGCCGCCCGCGCCCACTCCGCATCCGTCATCCGCTCCAGGATCTCGCCGGTGGCGCGCCGCGCCGCCTTGAACGCGTCGAGGGAGGCCGCGATCGGCCGATCGTAGAAGAGCTTCTGCGCGAACTGATCCTGGTCGTAGCCGAAGATCTGCGGGCTGTCGGTCGCGACGAGCAGGCGCAGACGCGTCGCCGCGGTCATCTCGCTGTCGGCGAGGTGGTGCACCACCTCGCGCGCCGTCCATTTCCCTGGCGCGGGCCGCGCGTCGAGCTGTTCGTCGGTCGCCCCCACCAGCGCCTCGGCCACGACGCGATAGCCGTCGTTGTACTGGGCGATCAGTTTCGTGCGCTCGTCTGCGGTCATGTCCCGTCCTATCCTCGCGTCTTGGCGATACCGGGTGTGGCCGTTTCCTGCTGCGTGGCCGGTTCGAGATGGTTTGCGATGAGATGGTCGCGCAGGTGCTCGAACGCTTCGGCCGGCGTGTCGGCGTAATGGAGCAGCTCCAGGTCCTTCTCGGCGATCGCGCCCCACTCGGCCATCGGCTCGAGATCGAGCACCTGCTCCCAGTACTCGCGGCCGTACAGGACGACGCCGATTTTCTTCGAGAGCTTGTCGGTCTGCACCAGCGTGAGGATTTCGAACATCTCGTCGAGCGTGCCGAAACCGCCTGGAAACACCACGAGCGCCTTCGACATATAGGCGAACCAGAACTTGCGCATGAAGAAGTAGTGGAACTCGAAATGCAGGCCGTCGGTGATGTAGGGGTTGGCGCCCTGCTCGAACGGCAGGCGGATGTTCAGGCCGATGGTCTTTCCACCGCCTTCGCGCGCCCCGCGGTTGGCGGCCTCCATGATCCCGGGACCGCCGCCGGACGTGACGACGAAGCGGTGGTTCTCCGACTGGAGGGTCAGCGTCCAGGCGGAGAGCAGCCGCGCGAGCTCGCGCGCGTCCTCGTAGTAGCGCGCCCACTCGACCGCTTTGCTGCTCTTCTTCAGCTCGCTTTCGTAGTGCGCGTCGGCGTCGCGCTCGCCGCGCGCGCGCAGCGTCTGCAGCGCCCGCTCCGCCCGCTCGCGGCTGTCGACGCGCGCCGATCCGAAGAACACGACGGTGTCCTGAATCTTCTGCTCCTTGAACCGGCGGAGCGGCTCCAGGTACTCGGCGAGAATCCGGATGGGCCGCGCTTCGTCGCTTTCGAGAAACTCGGGATCGAGGTACGCGAGCGGCTGCGCCATACGAGCCAATGTACCATCAGAATGCTATGATCCCCAGTCTTCAACAGGAGAGGTCGCTCGCATGAACGTGTCGATCACCGGGTTTGCGCTCGCCGCATGGATGACCTTCGGCCTGGCCGCGCGGCAGCCGCCGGCGGCGCCGCCCATTCACGCAAAGGCCGCGCGTCGTCTCGTCATCAAGAACGCGATGGTGATCTACGGCAACGCCAAGCCCCCGTACGGCCCGGTCGACATCGTCGTGCAGGACGGGCTGATTGCCTACATTGGTGCCTCCGACGGCGCGGCGGGCGCGGTCAACGGCCTGCCGACGTCGCAGCGTTCGTCGGACACGGTCATCGACGCAACCGGCAAGTACGTCATGCCGGGGATCGTCAACGCGCACATGCACTGGCACGAGGAGCGGCAGGCGGGGATACCGCAGCCGATCCAGTACGAGCGCAA
>JAYVYV010000347.1:0-3237 GCA_043783985.1 Acidobacteriota bacterium
GGCGATGCCGCGGCGAACGAGCTCGTCGACGCCGGCCATCACGTCGAGATGCGCGTTCTGGAAATAGTGTCCGACCATGTCGCGCAGGAACGCGTCGCCGTAGCCGGTGCTGCCCCGGTAGTTGGGCTGCAGGCTGACGTAGCCTTTGCCGGCCAGGACCTGGATCTCGTACGTCATCGATCCGATGCTGTACTTGTCGGATGCTTGCGGACCGCCGTGCGTCATCACCGCGAGCGGATATTTCTGCCCCGTCTGGTAGTCCGCCGGGTAGGTGACGACGCCCTCGACCGTGACACCGTCGGCGCCCTTCCATGTGATCGCTTCCTGGCGGCCCATCTTGAACTCGCGCGGAAGGGAGTCGAAGACGTGCGTAATCTGTTTCGGCGCGGTGTCCCCGGCGCTCATCGTGAACACCTCGCCCGCGCGCGTGGAGTCGCTGATCGTGAACGCGAGTGTATCGGGGCCGGATCCAAATCTGGCCCCGGATACCGCGCCGAGGCTGTGCTTGCCGTCGGTGATCTGGCGCGGCGTGCCGCCGGCCGCCGGCACGACGAACAGCTCTTCGTGGACGCCGAGGTTCGCGAGGAAGTAGATCGACTTTCCGTCTTTCGACCAGATCGCGCGGTCGACGTCGATCGGCTCGTTCTCGCCAACCAATACTCGCGCCGCGCCGCCGGTCGCGGACGCCACGAAGAGGCGGCCGTTGAAGTACGTTTCGAACCGCGCGTTCGATCCGGACACGAAGAGCACGCTGGCGCCGTCAGGCGAGATCGCGGCGTTGGTCTCTTGCACGGTGTTGCTCGTCACCCGCGCGGCATTCGTGCCGTCCGCGTTTGCGGTCCAGACCTCGCTCTTGTCTCCGTCGCCGAGGAGCGGCGTCGGGGCGCGGAGGAACGTCATCCTGCGGCCGTCCGCGGTCAGGTCGTAGCCGGTGACCGAGAAATCGCCTTCGGTGATCCGCGTCTCGGCTTTCGACGCGATCTTCACCTTCCAGATGTGCGTCTGCTTGTAGTTCTCGTCGTACGCGTAGACATCGTCTCGCGCCTTTTCGCGCGCTGTTTCGTCGGCGGTCTTCGGCTCCGCCGCCTTGAAGCAGATCGCCGAGCCGTCGGGCGTCCACGTCAACTCCGACACTGCGCTGCCGTGCGTCGTCAGCTGACGCGCCTCGCCGCCGTCGACCGGCAGCAGGTAGACCTGCGCGAACTCGTTGTCGCCGTGTTTCGCGGTGAAGGCGATGGTCCTGCCGTCCGGCGACCAGCGCGGCCCTGTCTCCCCCTCGGCGCCGCTGGTCAGCTGCGCCGGCTGCCCGCCGTCGATCGGCGCGCGCCAGATGTGCGACACCCGCCGGCCGCTCTTCCAGTCGGCCTCGGCGCGGGTGTAGAGGACGTCGCGACCCGAGGGCGACAGCCGCGGGTCGCCGAGGTGCGGCAGGCTGAGCAGGTCGACGATCCCCATCGGCCGCGGTGCCTGCGCGCGCGCGGGAACGAGCGCTTCCACCACGAAGGCCGACAGCAGCAGAAGCACGCCGATCGACTTCGATCCCGACATTGTGTCCTCCTTATCTGACGGCGGCCAGCGGGCGCAGCGCCTTCCATCGGTCGATGAAGCGCACCGCCGCGTCGACGAATGCGTCGGTCGCGCCCCGTCCGGCTTCGGCGGTCGCCTCGTGCGGATCGCGCTCGCTCCAGACGCCGGTGGTCGACATTTCGGCGGCCGAGGTGTGCTTGCCGGTCTCCTTCGGCTTCAGTCCTTCGGCGAGGAAGATCAGCGTGGCCGCGCGGTCGCCCCTCACGACGTCGGGGAGCATGCGCGCCAGCTCGGGCGGCAGGGTCAACGTGGCCCGCTGCGCCTTGTCGAGCTGGACGAGCGAGGGGAACAAGTACAGCGCGCGGGCGGTCTCCCCGACGCCGCCGTGACGGTCGAATTGTTGCGGCGTCGCCGCCGGCGACGCCGCGCGGCCGCCGACCGCCTCCACCGCGTCGCCGAGGTCGAGCGCGACCGCCGGCGTCTCCTGGTTGATGCGATCCACCACGAACCGTGTGATGTACTGGTTGCCCGCATGGCTGTTGAGAAACAGGAAGCGGCGGAAGCCGTGATGGATCAGGCTCTGCGCCGCTTCGAAGTAGACGCGCTGAATCGTGTCGGACGAGAGCGTGATCGTACCGGGAAACTCCATGTGATACGGCGACTGGCCCGCCAGCAGAACGGGCGCGACCAGGACGTCGGTACGCTGCGCGATCAGCTTGGCCTCCTCGACGCCGGCGTAATAATCGGTGCCGGTCGGCGTCTGGGGCCCATGCTGCTCGATGGAGGGAACCGGTATCACGACGATGTCGGTGCGCGTCAGCAGATCGCGAACCTCTGGCGACGTCATGTGCGGGAGGAAGTTCTTGATTTTCTGCTCGTGCCACAGCGGGCTCGTCTGCGCGAGCGCGCGCGGTGCGAGGCTTGCCGCCAGCGCCAGCGCGAGCACGGTTCGGGACAGCATCGGTCACCCTCCAGTCGTCAGTGTAGGAATCTTGCCACAGACCGACGAGGCTGGTATAAAGGCGTCGATCTTTCATTCCCGCCGTCGGCACGCATCGCCCGACAAATTTGTTTCTTCCGGAGGTCACGAGATGATTCGCAATCGCCCGCTTCTGTTCGCCGTCGCCGCCTTTCTCACCGCGGCCACGGCCATGGCTCAGACCGGCCAGGGGGGCCTGCGCGGCTACGTCAAGGACGAACAAGGCGGCGCGTTGCCGGGTGTCATGGTCACGGCCACGAGTCCCGCGCTCATCCAGCCGGCCACTGCGGTCAGCGACGCCGAGGGCTCGTACCGTCTGGTCAACCTGCCGCCCGGCACGTACACGATTGCCGCCGAGCTCGCGGGCTTTGCGTCCTCACGGCGTCAGGATGTACTGCTCCGCGCGGGCGTGACGTTTCAAGTCGACATGACGATGAAGATCGGCTCGCTGTCGGAGACGATCACCGTCTCGGGGGAGTCGCCGATGCTCGAGGTCAGCAAGCCGAGCAACGTCCTGAACATTTCGGGCGAGTTCCAGCGCGAGATGCCGATCCAGGCGCGGCGCAACTGGAGCGACTTTCTCGAGCTGACGCCAGCGGTCCACTCGCGGCCCTTCGATGACGGCAGCGGCCGCATGGTGTACTTCGGCCACGGCACCGAGCACTTCGCGCACGTGATCCAGCTCGAAGGCGCCATCGCGTCCAACTACCAGGATGCGCAGGTCACCTACG
>JAYVYV010000348.1:0-8415 GCA_043783985.1 Acidobacteriota bacterium
GCCGGCGGCTTCAGCACGCTGCGCTTCGGCTACCTCAGGACGCTGATCGCCGGCGTGATCATCAAGATTCTGGTGATCGCCAATTTCGCGACGCTCGCCCACACGGGCCCCGACCTGCGGGTGTTCGCCGCGGTCATGTTCCTCGACAACGTCGGCATCGGCTTCGCCGGCGTCGCGCTCGTCACCTATATGTCGAGCCTGACCAGCATCGGCTACACGGCGACGCAGTACGCGCTGTTGAGCTCCGCCTACACGTACGTCGGCAAGTTCGCCAAGGGATTCTCCGGCGTTGCGGTCGAGCGGCTGGCCGTCGGGCGACCGCTGATCGACGCCTACGGACTCTTCTTCATCGGCGCCGGCCTGCTCGGCGTTCCCGCGCTCATCCTCTGCATCGTCCTCGCGCGAGCCGTGCGCGTGTCGACGCCGCCGCCCGCCACCCCGCGATGATGCGGACCACGGCGCGCGCGCTGACCGCGGCCATGATCCTGCTGCTGGCCGGCGCCTGGGCAGGCACCGCGAGCGCCGCCTCGCTGTTCGATCCGGCGCTCCGATTCCGCGAGCTGCCGACCGAGCACTTCGTCATCTACTTCCACCAGGGCGAGTATCGGCTCGCGCAGCGCCTCGCGACGATCGCGGAAGAGACATGGCGCGCGATCGGGCGTCCGCTCGCGGTCACGCCGCCGCGACGCACGCGCGTGGTCCTGGCCGACCAGACCGAAGTGTTCAACGGCTACGCGACGCCGGTCCCCTACGACACGATCGTCATCTACACGGTGTCACCGTCGGGTGCGGGCCTGGAGTTCGGCGACTGGCTGAAGCTCGCCTTCACGCACGAGTTCACGCACATCGTGCACCTCGACCGGTCGGAGGGCTGGGCGCGCCGCGTCCGATCGATCTTCGGACGCACCGTGTACGCCTTTCCGAATCTCTTTCTGCCTCCGTGGCAGGTCGAAGGCCTGGCCACGTACGAAGAGAGCATCATCACGGGCGAAGGACGGCTGCATGCGGGCGATTTCCGCGCGATCGTCGGCGAAGCGGCGAGGCAGCATCGTCTCGAGCCGATCGACCGCGTCAACGGCGGCCTGACCGACTGGCCAGGCGGCGCCGGCGTCTACGCGTACGGTGTCGGCTTTCACCAGTACCTGGCGGATCGATTTGGCGCCGGCACGCTCGCGACGCTGGCCAAGGCCACCGCCCGGCGCGTGCCGTATCTGGCGGCGCCCGCGTTCAAGCGCGTGTACGGCGAGTCGCTCGGCGATCTGTGGCGGGCGTATCAGGCGAGCCTGCTGGCGGGCGCGGCCGCGTCGAGCGCACCCGACCCGACGGTGACGCGCCTGACGCGGCAAGGCTTCGCCGTGAGCGGCCCACGCTTCGACCGGTTCTCGTGCGCCGGTTGTCAACCGGACATCGTCTATTCGGCGATCAATCCGGATGGCTTTCCCGCCCTGTATCGCATCGGGCTCGACGGCGCCGAGCCTCGGCGCCTCACCACCCGCTATCTGGGATCGACGACGGGGATCGGCCGCGAGCAGATCTACTTCGACCAGGTCGAGCAGCGGAGGAACACCGGCCTCTACAGCGACCTCTATGCGTTCGGGCGCGCCGATGGCCGCGTCCGCCAGGTGACAAGGGACGCGCGGCTGCTCGATCCCGACCTGTCACCCGACGGCGAATCGCTGGTGTGCGTTCAGAACCGGCCAGGGCAGCGCGATCTGGTGCTGGTCGGGCTCAAGCCGGATCCCACCGAAGTCACGGCGTCCGGAATCACGACTCCCGGGATCACGGCGCGAACGCCGGCCGCCGCTGGAGTCACGATGCCCGGGATCACGACCGCGAGCACGATGCCAGCTCAGGTTGCGTCCGGCTTCAGCCGGACCGTCATCATCACCACCTTGATCGCCGAACCCGACACCCAGTTCGACCTCCCCAAATGGTCGCCCGACGGCCGGACGATCGCGGTCGAGCGCCATCGCCTGGGCGCCTTGTCCGAAATCGTCTTCGTCGACGTCGGGACCAGGGCGGTTCGGGTCGTCGCGGCCGCCCCGCACACGCGGTTCGTCACGCCGGCGTGGCGCCCCGACGGTGCCGCGATCGTGGCTGCCGGCGCAGCGGACGAAGAGACGTTCAACCTGTTCGAGTTCTCGACCGACGGCGTGACCGCGCGCCAACTGACCCACACCACGGGCGGCGCGCTCTGGCCCGACGTCGCGCCGGACGGACTCACGATCGTGTTTGCCGGGTACACCGCCGACGGTTACGACCTCTTCTCGATGCCTTATCCCCAAGGGAGGGGCGACACACGGGTCGGAACGCACGATGGGATTGCCTCAGCGGGAGCGCCTGCTGCCGCCGCGCCCTCCGCAGCGGCGGACCCGCGTGTAAGCCTTGAAGTGCCCTCGCCAGACATGCGTGTCGCCTCGTACAACCCCCTCGACACGTTGAAACCGACGTCGTGGACGCCTGTGCTCGAAACCGGCGGTGATCAGGTGCGCGTGGGCGCCGGCATCGGCGGCTACGACGTGCTGGGCTATCACGCGTACGCCGCAACGGCGACCTGGCTCGTCGCGAGCCCCCAAGGCGCGCCGACGCCGGGAGCCGCGACGCCCGACTGGCAGCTCGGGTACGCGTACGACCGCTGGCGCCCGACCTTCTTCCTGTCCGCGGCGAGCGACACGTCCTTCTTTGCAGGCCCCGCGACCGACGCCGGCACCCCCACGCCCTCGACGCGCCGCGAGCGGCAGATCGAAGGCGGCGTGATCGTTCCCGTCCGGCACGTCCGCGCGCAACATGCCGCGCGGCTGTCGGTGGTCCGCGCGGTCGCCGACTACACGCTGGGCGACAGCGCCTTCTCGCGCGCGCGCACGCCGATCCGCGCGTCCTGGAAAACGATCACGGCGCACACGTACGGGTATTCGATCAGCCGGGAAAGCGGGATTGCCGCGGGCGCAACCGCGGAATGGGTCCGCCGCGGGCTCGGATCGTTCGCGGATGCCACGACCACGACCGGCGATTTCCGCGCGTATCTGCCGGGCCTCGCCGCGCATCACGTCGTGGCGCTCCGGCTTGGCGGTGGCGCATCGACCGGCGACGCGACGGTCGGCCGCACGTTCCTGCTCGGGGGCGAATCGCCGGGCAGCGGCGTCGTCGATCTCGGCGGCAGCGCCTTCGCCCTGTTGAGGGGCTTCAGCCCGAACACCTTCGCCGGCAGCCATGTCGCGACCGCCAACGCCGAGTACCGTTGGCCGATCGCACGTCCGCAGCGCGGCCGCGGCACCTGGCCGCTGTTCCTGCACACGGTGCACGCCGCTGTCTTCGCCGACGCCGGGCACGCGTGGACGCAGACGTTTCAACGCCGCGCGATCAAATCGTCCGCGGGCGCGCAGCTTTCCGCCAACGTGATCGCCGGCTTCTTCGCGCCGTTCACCGCGACCGCGGGCGCGGCCTGGGGACACGACGGCAGCGGTCGCCTCTCCAATCGCATCACGGCGTACTTCCGCGTCGGCAAAGCATTCTAGATATGATTTAATTGTCCCGCATGAAAAAGAAATCCCGTTTCCTGCAGACGCCGATCGAGCCGTTCGCCGTCGAGGCCGGGCTGACGGCGGATCAGATCCTCGCTCGCATGGAACGGATCTCGTTTCAGGGACGCAACCTCGCCACGGCGCATCGCATCTGGCAGAAGATGCTGCAGGACGACGTCACCATTTTCCTGGGCATGGCCGGCGCGCTCTCCGCCGGCGGCCTCCGGATGGCGGTCGCGCATCTGATCGCGCACCGCTACGTCGACTGCCTCGTGTCGACCGGCGCCAATCTCTATCACGATCTGCACGAAACCCGCGGCCAGCACCACTACGTCGGCTCGCCGTTTGCCGACGATGCGGCGCTGGCGGAAGACCGGATCGATCGCGTGTACGACACGTACGCGAGCGAAGAAGAGTTCTGCTCGAACGACGTCTGGATCGCCGACTTCGCGACCACGCTCGAGACACGGCCGTACACCTCGCGCGAGTTCCTGCACCTGCTCGGCGGCCACCTCTGGAAGACCACCGGCCGCGACGGGATCCTGACCGCGGCCTACCGCGCGAACGTGCCGATCTTCTGCCCGGCCATCGCCGACTCGTCGATCGGCATGGGGTTGTCGCAGGCGCGCCAGCAAAAGGCCGGCGCCGGCTACATCGACATCATCGGCGACATCGTCGAATCGGCGAACCTGGTGATCCGGCGGCCGCGGACGGCGTCGGTCGTGCTCGGCGGCGGCACGCCCAAGAACTTCATCAACCAGGCGACGGTCCAGGCGGAGTTCTACAGCGATCAGGTCGGTGGACACCGGTACGCGCTGCAGATCGTGACCGACGTGCCGCACTTCGGCGGCGCGTCCGGATCGAGCCTCGAGGAAGCGCAGAGCTGGGGCAAGCTGGCCACCGACTCGCCCAGGGTGACCGTCCAGTGCGACGCCACGATTGCGCTGCCGCTGCTCGCGAGCGCGCTCGCCGCGACCGGGCCGGCGCTGCTGGCCACGCGCGCCAAGCCGGTCTTCACGCTCGCCGCCCGCGTCATGACGGTCGACGGCCAGACCGTGGACCACGAGCGCTTCGAGGAAGTGAATGAGCCCGCGGTCTGAGCCTTTCACGATCGGGCTGATTCAGGATCACGCGACGAGCGACGCCGCCGCCAACCTGGCGCGCGCGGAGCGGCTCGTGCGCGAGGCGGCGACGCGCGGCGCGCAGATCATCTGCCTCAAAGAGCTCTTCAACGCACCCTACTTCTGCAAGTCGCAGCAGTCCGACCGGTTCGACCTCGCAGAGGCCGTTCCCGGACCGACGACCGACGCCATGGCCCGGCTGGCGCGCGAGCTGGCCGTCGTCCTGGTGGTCCCGATGTTCGAGCGCCAGGGCCCGGGCGTGTACCGGAACTCGGCCGTCATCATCGACGCCGACGGCAGCGTGCTCGGCGTCTATCGGAAGATGCACATCCCCGACGATCCCCTCTTCAACGAGAAGTACTACTTCACGCCAGGCGACACGCCCGGCTTCCAGGTGTGGAAGACGCGCTACGCCACGATCGGCGTCCTCATCTGCTGGGATCAGTGGTATCCGGAGGCGGCGCGCATTACCAGTCTCCTCGGCGCGCAGGTTCTGTTGTACCCGACGGCGATCGGCTGGCACCCGTCCGAACAGGAGGAATGGGGCCCCTCGCAGCTGGACGCGTGGCGCACCATCCAGCGATCGCACGCCATCGCGAACGGCGTGTATGTCGCCGCGCCCAACCGCATCGGCCACGAGGACGAGCCGGGGACCGACGGCCTCAATTTCTTCGGACGCTCGTTCATCGCCGATCCGTTCGGACGGTATCTCGCCGAGGCAGGCGGAGGCGAAGAGATTCTCCTCGCGCGGTGCGAGCCGGCGCTGATCGAGACCGTGCGCCGCAACTGGCCCTTCCTGCGCGATCGCCGCATCGACGCCTACCGCCCCATCCTCGAGCGTTACCTCGGATGACCGCCGACGATCGGCCCCGCCGGCGGATGCCGGCCGAATGGGAACCGCACCGCGCCACGTGGATCGCCTGGCCGCATTTCGAGCCCGACTGGCCCGGCAAGCTGCCGCCGATCCCGTGGGTCTACGGCGAAATCGCGCGCGTGCTCGCCGACTTCGAGCCGGTCGAGATCCTGTGTCATTCCGAGCCGGTCTACGAGAACGCCGGCGCCATCCTCGAGAGCCACGCGGTGCGCGCGGACCACATCCGCCTGCATCTCGTGCCCAACGATCGCGCCTGGCTCCGCGACAGCGCGCCGACCGGCGTCGTCGACACGGCGGGGGCCGTCACGCTGCTCAACTGGTCGTTCAACGCCTGGGCGAAGTACGCGAACTGGCGCCTGGACGCGCAGGTCGGCCGCGCGATCGCGGACATCGCGCAGCTGCCGCGAATCGAGCCGACGCGTCCCGACAACGGCGCGCCGGTGGTGCTGGAGGGCGGCGGCATCGAGACCAACGGCGCCGGGGTGCTGCTCGTCACCGAGGAGTGGCTCCTGAGCGGCGTCCAGGTGCGCAATCCCGGGCTCACGCGCGAGGGCTACGAGCAGGTGTTTCGCGACTGGCTCGGCGCGCGCAAGACGATCTGGCTCGGCGAAGGCTGCGCGGGCGACGACACGCACGGGCACGTCGACGACATCGCGCGGTTCGTCTCGGCGGACACGATCGTGCTCGCAGTGGAAGAGGACCCGGCCGACGAGAACCACACCCGATCGATGGACAACGTACGGCGGCTGGAGCTCGCGTCGCGCGATCCCCAGGTCGGGCCGCTGAAGATCGTGCGCCTGCCGTATCCCCGCCGCGTGACCATGAATGGCGAGCGGCTGCCCGCCAGCTACGCGAACTTCTATATCGCGAACGGCGTCGTGCTGGTGCCGACGTTCAACGATCCCAACGATCGTGTGGCGTTGAATCTGCTGGCGGAGTTGATGCCCCGTCACCAGATCGCGGGCATTCACGCCGTCGATCTGGTCTGGGGACTGGGGACGGTCCACTGCCTGACGCAGCAGGAGCCGCTCGGCGCGCGGAGCGGCTAGGTCGTCGACGCTTTCTTGAGCGTCTCGATCTCTTTTCTCGCATCGCCGGTGAACGGCGATTGCGGATATTCCTCGACCAGCCGGTTGAAGGTCTGTCGCGCGTCGTCGCGCTTGCCCGCCTCGACGTAGGTGCGTCCGAGCTGCATCAGGATGCCGTCGACCGGCAGCGGGCCGTCCTTGCGCTGCGCGAGCTCCTTGAAGGTGTTGATCGCCGTGTCGTACTGGCCGGCGCGCGCCTGCGCTTCGGCAAGTCCGAGGCGCGCCATCAGTCCGTAGAAGCCATCGCCGGCTTCCTTGATCACCTGCTGGTATGCCGCGATGGCGCCCGGCGTGGCGCCAAGGGCCAGCGAGGTCGCGCCTTCCTGGTAGCGCGCGTAGATCCCCGCGTCTGTCGACGGGTACGCATCGGCGGCGATCTTGAACTTGGTCAACGCCGCCTGCGAGCGCTCACGGTCGGTGGGAAAATAGAGGCCGCCTGCGGGCGCGCCCGGGGCCGGCGGCGGACCGACGCGCGCGTCCTGGACGGCCATCGCCTGGGCGAGCAGCCCGTGCGCTTTGGTCTGCACGCGCTCCCGCCAGCCGAAATAGCCGAGGGCCAGCGCCCCGATCACCACGACGACCGCGATGACCCCGGTGGTTTCCGTGCGCCGCTCGCTGACCGTCTGGCCTGCCTGCCGCGCCAGATTCCGCAGCTCGTTCTCTTTCAGATGATGGCGTTCTTTGGTCTTCATGACTGCGACTGCTATTGTACCTGATGAGGCGGATCACCGAATGGATCCGTAAGTGGCGCGCCCGGCCGGAATTGAACCGGCGGCCCCCCGCTTAGGAGGCGGGTGCTCTATCCGCTGAGCTACGGGCGCAGACAACTGCAATGGCTAGTGTACCGCGGCTTTCTCGTGGCCGCCCGGCTTCCAAGAGGACTCTTGGCGGCAAGTGCGCGACCCCGGCCAGCGCTGGCATCTCGGACGAATGGACCGCCCGGCTCGGAGTGAGACAATCGAGGGCGCACTTTCATCGACCTCAGAGGCCGCAGCCAGGCCGGGCTCGCTGAACCAGCGGCCGCGGCGCGCAAAAAAAATTCTACATCGTCAGGGTGGCGGCCGCACTCGAACTCTTCATCGCCGCCTAACGAAACTAGGATGAGCACATGGCAAAGTCGCGCGCGAGCCAAGGCCAGTCGGCATCGGAGCTCATCTCGAAAAGAATCGCCGCACTCGGGGACTGGCGCGGCGAAACCTTGAGCAGAATGCGCACGCTCATCAAGAAAGCCGATCCTGACGTCGTCGAGGAGTGGAAGTGGATGGGCACTCCGGTTTGGTCGCACGACGGCATCATCTGCACCGGCGAATCCTACAAGAAGGTCGTGAAGCTTACCTTCGCCAAGGGCGCGTCCCTGAAGGATCCGGCCCGTCTCTTCAACTCGAGCCTCGACGGAAACGTACGCCGCGCGATCGACATCCACGAAGGAGCAGAAGTGGACGAGTCCGCCTTCAAGGCGCTCGTTCGCCAAGCGGTCGCCCTCAACAGGTCCGGCAAGTCGAAATCTTCGAGGAAAGCGAAGTCCTAGCGGGTGGCGACGAGGCGCAGCGGCGCGGGAGCGCCCTTCTCGGCCGGCGTCCTCGCCTCCGGGGTTTTAGACGACGAAGTGTGGAGCGCGGAGGCGATGTGGGGCGCCACCATCTGGATCAGGCGTCCGCAGTCGTCGGAGAAGGCGTCGGCGGTCGGCGCATAGAGGGTCAGCACGCCGACGAGCGACTCGCCCATCAGCAGCGGCACGCTCATGCAGCTCTGGAGCGCGGCGGCCTCCGCCTTCGGCCCGAGGTCGAGCGCGGCGTCCGCGTTGAGAATGC
>JAYVYV010000349.1:0-3224 GCA_043783985.1 Acidobacteriota bacterium
CCCGCCGTACTCACGCGCGAACGGGACGCCTTGCGCGACGCACTGGTCGATGATGTTCACGCTCAGCTGCGCGAGGCGGTAGACGTTCGCTTCGCGCGAGCGGTAGTCGCCGCCCTTGACCGTGTCGTAGAACAGGCGGTACACGCTGTCGCCGTCGTTCTGGTAGTTCTTCGCGGCGTTGATGCCGCCCTGGGCGGCGATGCTGTGCGCGCGCCGAGGGCTGTCCTGGATGCAGAAGTTCAGGACGTTGTACCCCAGCTCGCCGAGCGACGCCGCGGCCGACGCGCCCGCCAGGCCGGTGCCGACGACGATGATCGTGTACTTCCGCTTGTTGGCCGGGTTGACCAGCTTCATCTCGAACTTGTGGCGGTCCCATTTTTCCGCGATCGGGCCGGCCGGCACTCGCGCGTCGAGCGTCATGACCGGGCTCCATAGAAGTGGGCAAAGAGCGCAATGACGATGAAGCCGCCCGCGATCAGCACGGCGATCGCCTGCCCGGCGGGCCGGATGAACCGCGTCCACGCCGGGTGGTCGGCGCCAAGCGATTGCGACGCGCTCGAGATGCCGTGCCACAGGTGCGAGCCGACGACGAGCATGCTGATCACGTAGAAGGCGACCATCAGCGGATTGGCGAACGTCTCCATCTCCTGTCGGTAGAGATCGCGTCCTCCGGCGGCCCATTGGTACTCGCGGCCCCACCCGTCATGGAACGCCTTGACGTGGATCACGAGGAAGGCGACCAGCCACAGCCCCGAGACGATCATCGTGGACGAGGCGAACGACTTGCGGCTGGTGTGACCGGCGGATTGCTTCCGTGCGTAGCCTACGGGCCGCGCGCTCCGGTTGGCGAGGAACATCCGCACCGTCTTGTAGATGTGGACGGCGAACCACGACAACAGCACGAGCTCGACGAGCGGGAGGAGCGGATTGGCCTCGAGCGTGAACGCGTACTTGTTGAACGCCGCGGGCCCGAGGAAGACCACCAGGTTGCCGGCGATGTGGATCAGGAGATACAAAAAAAGAAGAATGCCGGTGAGGCCGATGAGGATTTTTGTGCCGACCGATGAAGAGAACACGCCGTGTCGTGAAGCCATCAGTCGTGAGTTTACTGTTGCGTCGCGAGCACGTGCAAGTTAGCATCAGGCGTTTCCTACCGTCATGAAAATCCACGAGTATCAAGCAAAAGCGATTCTGGCGCGCCACGGCGTGCCCGTACCTCGCGGCGAGGTCACGTCCACGCCGTCGGAAGCCGGCGAGATCGCCAGGCGCCTGGGCGGCGCGGTGGTCGTCGTCAAGGCGCAGATCCACGCGGGCGGCCGCGGGAAGGGCGGCGGCGTCAAGCTGGCGAAGACCCCGGACCAGGCGGTCATGCTCGCGCGCGACATGATCGGCATGACCCTCGTCACGCACCAGACCGGACCCGAAGGCCGCGGCGTCGCGCGCGTGCTGATCGAAGAGGGGCTGCAGATGACCCGCGAGCTCTACCTGAGCATCGTGCTGGATCGCGCGGCCGGCAAGCCGGTGATCATGGCCAGCGCGGCCGGCGGCATGGATATCGAAGAGGTGGCCGAGAAGACGCCCGAGAAGATCGTCCGCGTCTACGTCGAGCCGGGGGTCGGCATCGTGCCGTTCGAAGCGCGCCAGCTCGGGTTCGGCATCGGTCTCGACGGCGCGCAGGTGAACAAGTTCGTCAAGGTCGTGTCGGCGCTCTACGACGCGTACCTCGCCACCGATTGTTCGCTGCTCGAAATCAACCCGCTGGTCGTCACCGCGGCCGGCGATCTCCTCGCGCTCGACGCGAAGATGACGTTCGACGACAACGCGCTCTACCGTCACGCGGACATCAAGGAGCTGCGCGACCTGGGCGAGGAGGATCCGCTCGAGATCGAAGCGTCCAGGTTCAACCTGAACTACATCCATCTCGACGGCAACATCGGCTGCATGGTCAACGGCGCCGGCCTCGCGATGGCGACGATGGACATCATCAAGCTGGCGGGCGGGGAGCCGGCCAACTTTCTCGACGTGGGCGGCGGCGCGAACGCCGAGCAGATCCGCAACGCGTTCAAGATCCTGATGTCCGACAAGAACGTGAAGGCGGTGCTCATCAACATCTTCGGCGGCATCCTCCGCTGCGACATCCTGGCGCAGGGCGTGATCGCGGCCGTGAAAGAACTGGGCGTCCCGGTTCCGATTGTCATCCGCATGGAAGGCACGAATGTGGACGAAGGAAAGCGGCTGCTGAAAGAAAGCGGCATGAACTTCACGACCGCCGATTCGATGGACGAGGCGGCAAACAAGGTTGTGACACTGGCAGGGTGAATTCACCAATTGCTATGGCTGTTCTGATCGATAAATCGACGCGGCTGGTTGTTCAGGGGCTCACTGGCAAAGAAGGGACGTTTCACGCCAAGCAGGCGGCGGCGTACGGCACCACCGTCGTCGGCGGCGTCACGCCGGGCAAGGGTGGCACGACGCACGAGGCGTGGCCGATTTTCGACACCGTCCAGGAGGCGGTGAAGAAGACCGGCGCGAACGCGTCGGTCATCTTCGTGCCGCCGGCCTTCGCGGCCGACGCCGTGATGGAAGCCGCCGACGCGGGGATTCCGCTCGTGGTCTGCATCACCGAAGGCATCCCGACGCTCGACATGATGCGCGCGATGACGTTCCTCAAATCGCGCCCGGCGACCCGCCTCGTCGGCCCGAATTGCCCCGGGCTGATTTCGCCCGGCAAGGCGAAGGTGGGCATCATTCCCGGAAACATCTGTAAGGAAGGCCGCGTCGGCATCGTCTCGAAAAGCGGCACGCTGACCTACGAAGCCATCCACCAGCTCACGCGTCTCGGGATGGGGCAGAGCACGTGCATCGGCATCGGCGGCGACCCCCTCATCGGCACGTCGCACATTGACGCGCTGACCCTGTTCGCCGCGGACGCCGAGACCGACGCCGTCATCATGATTGGCGAGATCGGCGGGACCGCCGAAGAAGACGCCGCCGCCTGGATCAAAGGGCACTTCAAGAAGCCCATCGTCGGTTTCATCGCCGGCCAGACGGCCCCTCCCGGGCGCCGCATGGGCCACGCCGGCGCCATCATCGCGGGCGGCGCCGGCAAAGCGGAAGACAAGATCAAGGCCATGGAAGACGCGGGCATTACCGTCTGCCCGACGCCCGCCGATATTGGCGCCAAGATCAAGAGCAGGCTTTAGAAAATCGGCTGGACGCCGTGC
>JAYVYV010000350.1:0-8375 GCA_043783985.1 Acidobacteriota bacterium
TCAAACCTTACTATCTGGCCGGTTGTGGGCCATTTTCGCGCGCGTGCGCCGGCCTCCGAAGCTGTAGGCCAGAGGTTCGAATCCTCTCGGGCGCACCAGACTTCACTTCAGATTTCAGATTTCAGATTTCAGATTTTGTAACGTTCTTCAACTCCACCCCTTTCGACTTCCTGAGCTTCGCCCAGAGATCCCCGAGCTTCTCGAACCGCGCCGGTGCGGTGGTGATCGTGAAATCGGTCCGATCGAACCCGTCGTCGATCTCCTGCCACGTCACCGGCGTCGAGACGCCCGCGTAGCCGCTGGCGCGCGCGCTGTAGGCGGTGGCGAGCGTCTTCCCCGCGATGTTCTGCAGGCAGTCGATGTAGACACGCTTGCCCCGCGCCTTCACGCTCCGCTCCGTCGTCGCCACCTTGGGATGCTTCCGCTCGACGAGCGCCGCCACGATCTGACAGTAGAGCATGCCCGCTTCGTACGGCGTGCCGGCGGGCATCTGCAGGTAAATGTGCAGGCCGTCGGCGCCCGAGGTCTTGGGGACGCCGATCGCGCCGAGTGCGTCGAGCTCGTCGCGAATCCAGCGCGCGACGTCGAGCACGCGCGTGAACGGCACGCCGTCGGCTGGATCGAGATCGAACGCGGCGTAGTCGGCGAACTCGGGGTGCGCGACGCGCGAGAACCACGGGTCCTGGGAAATGGCTGCGAGCTGCGTCATGTAGAGCAGCGCCTTCAGGCTCCCGCCGACGATCTGCGGCCGCTCTTCCACCACGCCGACGACTTCGGTGCGGACGCCGGGCGGCACCTCCGGCGCGCGGTGCTGGTAGAAGGGCGGCGCCGCGATGCCGTTGGGGAAGCGCTTCATGACGAGCGGGCGGTCGGCGACGGCCGGGAGGATGAACGGGGAGACGCGCGCGTAGTACCGCATCAGGTCGCCCTTGCTCAACTTCTGCTTCGGCCAGAAGATCTTGTGAAGGTTCGTCACCTTCAAGGTGTCGCCGTCGGGCAGCGTCAGCACGCCATCTCTCTTTGCTGACTCCAATTCAGACAGCTGCTCGAGCACACTTGCGTTCGTCGTTCGTGATTCGGCGTTTGGCGTTCTCGGTTCGTCGTTCGTCGTTCGTCGTTCTGCGATCGCCGTCGTGCGCTTCGCCTTCGGTGGCTGTGGTTCGTCCGAACGCCGAACGCCGGACGTCGGACGTCGAACGACAGCGGCCTTCCGTTCGCGCGTGACGTCCGTCGCGTTCTTGTCGTCTCTGAGTCCGAGATAGACGGGGTGCCTGAGCTTGCCGTCAGCGGTCCACTCCGCGAACTTGATCTGCGCGACGAGCTCGGGCCGGACCCAGTGCGGGCGCTGGTTGGTCTTGAGCTTTCCGCTGAACGGGCTGGTTTTCGTCTCGAGCGGCCGCAGCCGCTTCATCACCCGCGCCAGCTCTTTCTCGTTGAAGCCGGTGCCGGTATGCCCGGCGTAGACGAGCCGATCCCCTTCGTAGACGCCGAGCAGCAGCGCGCCGAAGTAGGTGCGCGTCTGCCGCGGCTCGGTCCAGCCGCCGACGACGAACTCCTGCTCGTGGACGATCTTCAGCTTGCGCCATTCCGGCGAGCGCTTGCCCGACGTGTACCGCGACGCGGCGTGCTTCGCGATCAGCCCTTCCCACCCCTGATCGAGCGCCTGCCTGTAGAGCGCGCGGCCGTCGCCGCGGACCTGTTCGCTGATGCGGAGCAGCGGCGATCCCGTGCCGCCGAACAGCTTCTCGAGCGCGGCGCGCCGCTCGACGAGCGGGAGGACGCGGTAGTCGATCTGGCCGTCGCGCAGGATGTCGAAGGCGATCAGCGCGGTCGCCGCGGCGCCCCCCTGCAGCTGCTGGAAGCCGGCGGGCCTGCCCGTCGCGTCGAGGGCGACGATTTCGCCGTCGAGCACGAGCGGCTGCCTGCGCGCGCGCGCCCATGTTTCCAGCGCGGCGGCGATCGCCGGAAACTGCCGCGTCTTTTCATTGCCCAGCCGCGACCACAGGCGCACGCGCCCCTTCGGCGCGATCTCCACGATCGCGCGGATCCCGTCGTACTTCGGTTCGTAGACCAGTCGGGGGTCGTCGAGCGGGGCGTCGGCCAGCGACGCCAGCATGGGAGCCAGCATGAACCTCTTCACAGCGGTTACGCCGCGCGTCGCTTCTTTTTCGCGGCCCGTGTTTTCGCGTGCACCGGCCGGGTGCTCGCCGTTCTTGCACCCGCCTGATCGAGGCTTCTACGCAGGCGCTCCATCAGGTCGACGGCCTCGCCTGCCTGCGGTTTCCCGGCCGGCTCCAGCGTCACCTTCCTGCCCTTCACCTTCCCCTTGATGATCCGCATCAGGTTGCCGAGGTACTCGTCCGTGTACTTCTCCGGATCCCAGTCAGCAGCGAGGCTGTGGACGAGGGCCTTCGCCATGTCGAGCTCCGCCTTGCGCATGCCCGTGGCGGCGGGGAACGCGAGCGGCTTGGGATCCGCCAGCTCGTCGGCGAACCGCATCACCGAGAGGACGAGCGCGTTGTCGATGGCCTCCACAGCGGCGAGGTGCTGCGCGTCGCGCAGGATGAACTTCGCGATGCCGATGCGCTCCGACTCGCGGATGGCCTCGCGCAGCAGCGCGTAGGCGTGCTCGCCCCCCTTCGACGGCACCAGGTAGTACGGGGTCTCGAAGAAGCGATCGTCGACGGCGTCGGCCTTCACGAAGTCGATGATGTCGATCGTTCGCGTCTTCTCGACCGCCGCGGCCTTGAAATCTTCCTTCGTGAGCACGACGAAGTGCCCCTTCGCGTATTCATAGCCCTTGACCAGATCCTCCCACGCCACCGCGTGGCCGTCGCGGATGCACACGCGTTCGTACTTCACCGGCGACTTGTCGCTCGCGTGCAGCATCCGGAATTTCGGCCGGTGATCGCGCACCGCCGTGTGCAGCTCGACCGGAATGTTCACCAGCCCGAACGAGATCGATCCCTTCCACAGCGATCTGGCCATAATTCCAAATTCCTACTTCTTACTTCTTAATTCCTTTTCCGCTTCCACCCAATCGTCGAAATGCTGGCCGTGGCGACCTCCGCGCTGCTGGTAGCGCTCGTACGCGCGCCGACGGATGTCCTCCGGGCTGGGGTCGGATGCCGGCGCGGGCGCCTTCGACGCGGGCGCGGCGGCGCGCGGCCGCTTGGGTTTCGGTTCGGTCGGCGGCGCCGGGTCGCTGGTCTTCGATCGAACGGGCGGTCGTTTTGCCATAGGCGTTCTCCGATCCAAAACTACTACCAATCGGAACGGATGAGTTTATGTACGCCGGCGAGCGGGATTGCGACCCAGTCCGGACGGTTGTGCAGCTCGTACACAAGTTCGCGCAGCGCCTTGTCGAGCGTGAACGCCGACAGCAGGGCCACCCGCGCCCCGGCGTCTCGCGGCAGGAGCGGCGTCCCGCCGGCCGTGGCCAGGTAGCCCTTCAGGAATGCGTCGGCGGCCCAGTGCTGCCAGGTTCCGGCCCACGGCTCCAGCGCCGCGTAGTCGTCCGGCGCGTGCACGCCGAACGCGAACAGCGCCGCGTACGCCGCGTAGCCGAACGACCGGATCATCCCGGCGACGTCTTTCAGCGGCGACTGCTTCGCGCGGCGCTCGGCGATCGACTGCACCGGATCCCCACCGAAATCGACGATGACGAAATCCTCTTCGGTGCGGAGTATCTGCCCGAGGTGATAGTCGCCGTGTATCCGAATACGGCAGCCCGCCTCGCCCAGCGCGCGAATCGCATCGAAGCGTGCGAGCAGTGTCTCGCGGCTTGCCAGCACGGTCTGCGCCTGGGTTCGGGACACCTGGTCGAGGGACGCCAGCCGGCCGTCGAGGCGGTCGAGCGAGACGGCGGCGTGTGCGCGCATCTGGTTCGCGAGCGTGCCGAGATCGTCGCGCTCCATCGGCTCCGGCGCGAACGCGCTTTCCGCGTCGCCCGTGAGCGCCGCATGCAGCTCCGCGGTTCGCCGTCCGAGCAGCGTCGCACTCGACAGATACCACTGCTCGAGCGCGGCGAAGAACGGCGGCGGTCCCTCGCGGCCAGCCCGCGCCTCCTGCCGTTCCGCGCGTTTCACCCGCGCCGCCACACGCTCGTAGTACCGGCGCAGCTCGTCGATCGCGAACTCCCATCCCGTGCCTTGGTGCTGGACGGGCGCCTGCAGGACCGCGAGCGTGCCCGGCTCGAGGCCCGGCCGCAGATATTCGAGTGCCCCTTCGAGCGGCGGCGTGTGCGCGAAGCCGCGGCCGGTCAGGAATCGGCCGATCTCCAGCTCGGGGCTCGGCGTCGGCTCGATCCGCCTGAGCAGCGTCAGGTGCGGATCGCGCACGCCGACCGCCGACGCCGTACGGACGCCGCGCACAATCCCGTGTTTTGTCTCGAGATCACGCGCGTGTTCGATCAGCTCCACCAGCCGCTCGCGCGTGGCGCGGTCGCTCAGCCCGTCGACGATCGCGCCGTTGCGCGCGCCCGTGATCCTCGCAAGCACGCACCCGGGCGTCTGCTTCAGCGCCGCCTCGGCGGAGTCGCCGTCGACGAGCGCCAGAGGCACGAGACAGACCTCGCCGCCGCCGTCGGCGTACTCGACCGCCACGGTCGCGAGGAACGACGGGTACGCACCGGCGTGGAGCGTCGACCAGTCGGCGAAGTGCGCTTGTCGGATCTCGCGCGCGGCCGGCACCATCCACTGCTGACGGTGCAGAAAGGGGAGGAGCGCCTGGCGTTCGAGGACGCCGCGCGTTCCGGCGTCGAGCACGTTGTTCCAGTCGACGCCCATCAGCAGCGCCGGCAGCGCGTCGACGATCGCGGCGTTGGCGTCAACGGGCGCCGTCGCGCGCGGCGTCACGTGCACGGGGTCCTGCTGGAGCGTGAACCAGTACGACGCGTAGGGTCCGAGCGTCAGGAAATACGGCTGATCGCCGATGCGCGGAAACTCCGCGAGACCGTGCACTTCGATCGGCAGCAGGCCGGCGAACGTCGCGAGGTCGAGCGTGGCCGGCTGCACGTCGCGCGACAGGTTGGCGACGACGAGGATCGTTTCGCGATCGTCGCGCCGGAGATAGGCCAGGATCTTCCGGTTGGGGCTCCCGACGAACTCGAGCGACCCGCGGCCCAGCACCGGATGCTGCCGCCGCAGCGCGATGAGCCGCTTCATCCAGTTCAGCAGCGAGAACGGATACCGTTCCTGTGCCTCGACGCTGATCGCCTGGTAGCCGTAGACCGGATCCTGGATCGGGGGCGCGAACAGCCGCGCGGGATCGGCGCGAGAGAAGCCGCCGTTCCGGTCGCCGCTCCATTGCATCGGCGTACGCACGCCGTTGCGGTCGCCGAGATAGATGTTGTCGCCCATCCCGATCTCGTCGCCGTAGTAGACGACGGGGGTTCCCGGAAGCGAGAACAGCAGGGAGTTCAGCAGCTCGATGCGGCGCCGGCCGTTCTCCACCAGCGGCGCGAGCCGCCGGCGGATCCCGCCGTTGATCCGCATCTGCGGATCGTGGGCGTACGCCGAATACATGTAGTCGCGTTCTTCGTCCGTGATCATCTCGACGGTCAGCTCGTCGTGGTTCCGCAGGAACAGGGCCCACTGCGATGTCGCCGGGATGTCCGGCGTCTGGTTGAGAATCTCCGTGATCGCGTGTCGATCCTCCTGCCGCAGCGCCATGAACATGCGCGGCATCAGCGGAAAGTGAAACGCCATGTGGCATTCGTCGCCGTCGCCGAAATACGGGCGCACGTCGGACGGCCACTGATTCGCCTCCGCCAGCAGCATCCGGTTCGGGTACGCCGCATCCATCTCGCGTCGCATCCGCTTCAGCACGTCGTGCGTCTCGGCGAGGTTTTCGTTGCTCGTCCCTTCCCGCACGCACAGGTACGCCACGGCGTCGAGACGCAGCGCGTCGACGCCGCGGTCGAGCCAGAACCGCATGACGTCGATCACCGCCTCGACGACAGCCGGGTTGTTGTGGTTGAGATCGGGCTGGTGCGAGAAGAAGCGGTGCCAGTAGTACTGCCCGGCGAGCGAATCGTAGGTCCAGTTCGATTTCTCGGTGTCGCTGAAGATGATGCGCGTGCCGGCGAACGCAGTGTCGGTGTCGCTCCAGACGTAGAAGTCGCGCTCGGGCGACCCGGGCGGCGCGTGGCGCGCGCGCTGGAACCACGGATGCTGATCGGACGTGTGGTTGACGACCAGCTCGATGAGGACCTTGATGTGGCGGGCGTGCGCGGCGTCCACGAACGCGGTGAAATCATCGAGCGTCCCGTAGCTCGGGTGGACGTCGCGGTAATCGGCGACGTCGTATCCGTCGTCTTTCAGCGGTGAAGGAAAAAACGGCAGGAGCCAGAGGCAGGTGACGCCCAGCCCCTGGAGGTAGTCGAGCTTCTGCGTGAGGCCGTTGAAGTCGCCGATCCCTTCGTTGTTGCTGTCGAAGAACGACTTGACGTGCGCTTCGTAGATGACCGCATCCTTGTACCAGAGCGGATCATTCATGCGTCGCTGCTCCGCTTTTCATCTTCCGTGCCACGGCAAGGCTCAGCTTATAATCGGCGCCATGCTGACACTTCTCGCGCTGATGCTCGATCTCGCGGCGGAACCCCAAGCGGCGTCGGGCACCTTCATCAGCGCGGACGAGATTGCCGCCACGCTGAAGCAGTCGATTGCCAAGAACACCGTCGATCAGCCCATCAAGCTCGCGGAGGTGCCCGGCGGGCACAAAGCGTCGCTCGCACTGCTGCGGCGCACGAAGGCCGAGACCGCCGCGCTGGTGCACGACTACGTGACCGAGATCTATCAGATCGTCGAGGGATCGGGAACGCTGGTGACCGGCGGCTCGCTGGACGACCCGAAGGAAAACGATTTGACGCGAGTCAACGCCGGCATGAGCCACACCGGCGTGCACAAAGGCGGCGAGAGCCGCAAGGTCAAGCCGAAGGACGTGATCATCGTCCCCGCGGGGATGGCGCACCGCTTCAGCGCGCTCGACGGACCGATCGTCTATCTGGTCTACCGGTTCGAGCCGAAACGGTAGGGCGGACACGGACACAGGTCCGCCCCTACACGTCCGGCCGACTCGTGTCGGCTGTCCTATTCCGTCGCGTAGCGATCGTTGAACCAGGGCTCCGCCGAATTCGAGTAGCCGCGTATTTCCCAGAAGCCCTTCTGGTCCTCCGCGAGAAACTCGATCTTGCGGATCCACTTCGCGCCCTTCCACGCGTAGAGCTTCGGCGTGATCATGCGGCACGGGCCGCCGTGCTCGCGCGGGAGCGGCTTGCCCTCCCAGGTGTGCACCAGCAGCACGTCGGCATCCAGCGCGCGCGCGAGCGGGATGTTGACCGTGTAGGGGATCGAGGAGCCCGGCATGCGGTCGTAGCCGGTGCAGAGGACGAACTTCGCTTCGGGACTCGGCATGGCGAGCTCGGCGATCGTGGCGAAGGCGACGCCGGCCCAGTGGTTGTCGTACCGGCTCCAGGTCGTCACGCAGTGGAAATCGCTGACGTCCTCGGCCTGCGGCAGCGCGAGAAACTGTTTCCACGTGAGCGCGAACGGGTTCTCGACGAGGCCGCCGATCTCGAGCGTCCAGGCGTCGAGGGAAACCTGCGGCTGCTCGCCCAGATCGAGCACCGGCCAGTTCTTCACCTCGTGCTGGCCGACCGGCAGCTGCGGCATCCCGTGCCGGTTGCGCGGGCCTGTGCCTTCCGGCGTTCGTCCCTCGAACGCGACGTCGACCGCGCTCGTGTCCAGTCCGATCTGTCGCTGGATGTATTTGCGCCGCCGCTCGACGAGGTCGTCCTGGCCCACGGCGATATTATTTCAGAGTTCAGACTTCAGATTTCAGACTTGCGCTTCAGATTTCCGCCTTGCGGGCTACGCCAAGGTCTGCGGGGTCGGGGACGCCGTGCGGCGAGGGACCTTGGCGTCGAACAGATCGGTCGAGATGAAATCGCCGGCTGCGGGTGTCCTGGCGAGCGTACCGGCGCCGCGGCGTGCGGCCTTGTCCCGGTACATCAGGTGGTCGGCGTCGGCCAGCAGCTCCTCATACGTGCTGCCGTCGTGGGGGAAGACGGCCGCGCCGGCGCTGACGCCGAGCCGGAGACGCTTGCCGGCGCGGACCTCCAGCGAGATCTCGGCGATGCGCGTCTGGAGCTCGCGGCGCTTCGAATCGGCCGCGTCCCGCGAGCAGTCCGCCAGCACGACGATGAACTCGTCTCCGGCGTACCGCACGCACAGGTCGTAGGGACGGAGCGCGCCCTGCAGCGCGCCGGCCACCTCCCGCAGCGCGTGGTCGCCGACGTTGTGGCCGTAGGTGTCGTTGATCGCCTTGAACCCGTCGATGTCCATGACGATGATCGCGACCTCGCTCTTGAGGCG
>JAYVYV010000351.1:0-8370 GCA_043783985.1 Acidobacteriota bacterium
CTAAGGATCTGAGGAGTTGAGGATCTCAGGATTTAAAAACTGCGCACGCGGCGCCGGACGGGTCGGCAGATTTCGCAATAGATCCGCAAATGAGATCCCTAGATCCCAAATCCTCAAATCCTCAACTCCTCAACTCCTCACATCCTCAAATCTCAGTAGAATCCCTTATGGTCCTCACCGACCCGAAGCTGTTTCGACAGGCCTCTTACATAGACGGCGCATGGGTCGCGGCGGGACCCAACGGCGCCATCGATGTGGACAACCCGGCGACCGGCGAGATCGTCGGGACGGTGCCGCGGCTCGGGCGGGGGGAGACGCGCTCCGCGATCGAGGCGGCCTCGCGCGCGTTTCCGGCGTGGCGGAACAAGACGGCGAAGGAGCGCGCGGTCGTGCTGCGCCGATGGTTCGACCTCATGATGGCGAACCAGGAGGACCTCGCGCAGTTGATGACGGCCGAGCAGGGGAAGCCGATCACCGAATCGCGCGGCGAGGTCGCCTACGCGGCGTCCTTCCTCGAATGGTTCGGCGAAGAGGCCAAGCGCGTGTACGGCGACACCATCCCCGCCCACCAGCCCGACACGCGCATCGTCGTCCTCAAGGAACCGATCGGCGTCGTCGCCTGCATCACGCCGTGGAATTTTCCGCTGGCGATGATCACACGGAAGGCGGGGCCGGCGATCGCGGCCGGATGCACCGTCGTGCTGAAGCCCGCTTCGCAGACGCCGTTCTCGGCCCTGGCGCTCGCCGAGCTGGCCGAGCGCGCGGGCGTTCCCCACGGGGTGTTCAACGTCATCACGGGATCCGCCTCGGAGATCGGCGCTGAGCTGACGAGCAACCCGATCGTCCGCAAGCTCTCGTTCACCGGCTCGACCGAGACCGGAAAGCTCCTCATGGCGCAGTGCGCGACGACGGTGAAGAAGCTGTCGCTCGAGCTCGGCGGCAACGCGCCGTTCATCGTGTTCGACGATGCGGATCTGGACGCGGCGGTGAAAGGCGCGATCCTGTCGAAATATCGCAACACCGGGCAGACATGCGTGTGCGCGAACCGGCTGCTCGTGCACGACACGGTGTACGACGCGTTTGCGGGGAAGCTCGCCGACGCGGTGAAGAAGCTGAAGCCGGCGCCCGGCACCGACGCGACCGCGACGCAGGGGCCGCTCATCGACGACAAGGCGGTGGAGAAAGTCGAGAGCCACATCGCCGATGCGACGTCGAAAGGCGCCACGGTGCTCGTCGGCGGCAAGCGCCACGCGCTGGGCGGGCGGTTCTTCGAGCCGACCATCCTGATCGACGTGACGCCGGCGATGGCGTTGGCGCGCGAGGAGACGTTCGGCCCGGTGGCGCCGCTCTTCCGCTTCAAGACCGAGGCCGAGGCGATCGCGCTCGCCAACGACACGGAGTTCGGCCTCGCCGCGTACTTCTACGGCCGCGACGTCGGCCGGATCTGGCGCGTGGCCGAAGCGCTGGAGTACGGGATCGTCGGCATCAATACGGGAATCATCTCGACCGAAGTCGCGCCGTTCGGCGGCGTGAAGGAGTCGGGGCTTGGCCGCGAGGGGTCGAAGTACGGGCTGGAGGAATTTCTCGAAATCAAATACTTGTGTTGGGGGGAACTGAGGAGTTGAGGATTTGAGGAGTTGAGGATTTATTTGAGGATCTATTTGGGGATTGGCGCGCTTGTTTGCGCCACGACGCTTGCCGTGGGGGCGCAGACTTCGACCGCGCCCAAAAAGGGCGGGAATCCGGACGCCGCCAGGATCAAGAACCCGGTTCCCGCCTCGCCCGAAGCGACCGCGGCCGGTAAGCGCATCTATTCGCGCATGTGCAGCCGGTGCCACGGCGCCGAGGGCAAGGGCGACGGCTCGGCGGCGAGTGCGCCGGTTCCGGATCTGACCGATGACGCGTGGGATTACGGCGGCAGCGACGGCGAGATCTTTTCCGTCATCCACGACGGCGTCTCGACAAATATGGATGGCTACGCGGCGCGGCTGAGCGACGCGGACATCTGGAACGTCGTGGCCTTCGTCAGAAGCGTCGCCGCGAAACGGTGAGCGTCAGCGCCTCGTCAAGCCGATCGGCCGCGGCTTACGAAGCGCGCCCTTTGTAATACAAAAGCGAGAGACCAAGGAATTGGAGGGCGCACACCACGTATCGCGGTGCGCCTTCGAGTCATGCCGAAACGTCCCAAGCCGTGCACCTCGACGGTCGGCACGGCCGGTGCTCATCCATCCATCTTCATCCGAACGAACCCGGGTTACGAGGAGGACAGTGGCATGCGCACTTTTGTACGAACGATGCTCGGAGCGGCCTTGCTGGCACTGCTGCCGGCGACGGCCGCGGCGCAGACCAGCGCGATCGCCGGGACCGTCAGAGACGCGTCGGGCGTCGGGCTGGCGGGCGTGACCGTGGAAGCGGAGAGCCCCGCGCTCCTCGAGCGCGTGCGCTCCGCCGTGACCAACGACGCCGGTCAATACAAGATCACCACGCTGCGGCCGGGCACCTACACCCTCCTGTTCACGCTGCCCGGATTCAGCGTCCTGCAGCGCAACCACGTCGACCTGACGTCCGACTTCACCGCGACGATCAACGCCGACCTCACGGTCGGCGCGATCGAAGAGACCATCAACGTCTCCGTGGAATCGCCGGTTGTCGACACGCAGGGGATCACGAGCCGGACGGTGATGACGCGTGACGTGCTCGATGCCCTGCCGACCGGCCACAACATCCAGGCGGCCGGGATCATGATTCCCGGAACGAGCCTCTCGGTCGGCGGTGGCGGCGCGCTGTCGCGCGATGTCGGCGGTTCGGGCGGTCTCCAGCAGTCGCCCCTCCAGTACCGCGGCTCGTCGGACACGGTGCAGACCATCGAAGGCATGCGGTTGAACAACCTCTGCGCCAACGGCGCCTACAGCGGCGTCTACTGGAATGACGGCAGCTTCCAGGAAATCAGCTACGTGACCGGCGCCGACTCCGCCGAAATGGGCCAGGGCGGCATGCGCGTCAACATGGTGCCGAAGGACGGCGGCAACGCGTTCCACGGCTTCGCGTACGGCAACTACTCGCCGTCGCAATGGGCGTCGGACAACTGCGCGTCGGCGGGCATCGGCCAGCCGTGCGTCGGCCGGAACCTCACCGGCGACACGACGTTCAACAAGACGAGCAACTTCCTCACCAACGTCAGCCGGCTGACGAAGAACTACGACTCCAACGCCGGCCTCGGTGGGCCGCTGGCCAAGGACAACGTGTGGTTCTTCGGCACGTTCCGCTACCTCGGCATCAACAAGATGGTGGCCGACAGCTTCTACGACGCCGACCCGTCGCCGTTCCGGTTCACGCCCGACTTCAGCCGGCCCGGCGTCGACGATGGCCACATCCGCAGCATCGCCGGTCGCCTGTCGGCGCAGCTGAGCGCGAGGGACAAGGTGTCCTACTACCACGACTGGCAGGACAAGGTCCGCGGCCACTGGGGCATCTCCGCGACGGTGCCGCCCGAGGCGTCGGCGATTCAGGCGACGCCGACCAGCTTCGTCTCGGTTTCCAAATGGACCCGCATCCACAGCAATCAACTGCTGTTCGACGCCGGCCTGGCCGTCTACGACCAGGAGTATCAGGAAAACTACCAGCCGGAGGTCTTCGCCGACGCGCTGCCGCTGGTGACGATCTTCGACAGCAGCAGCGGCAAGAACGCGGGGGCGTGGAACAATCCGGCCGACCACTTCTCGAAGCTGTTCACCGAGCAGCTCGCGATGTCCTACGTGACGGGCGCGCATTCGCTGCGCGCCGGCGGCACGATCAGCCAGGCGCGGTGGCGTCTCGCGCAGGCCTACACCCGCGACGTCCAGCCGGTCACCTACAACAACGGCGTGCCGGTGTCGGTGACGCTGCGCATCCCGACCGACCGCCGCAATTCCATCAAGAACGACAGCGGCGTGTTCGCGCAGGATCGCTGGACGATCAAGCGCGCGACGATCAACGCCGGCGTGCGCTGGGACTGGTTCATCAGCGCCACCGATCCGGAATCGCTGCCGGCCGGCACCTTCAATCAGGCGGTCACCTACAGCGCGTGCGACGGCGGCCGCAACGACCTGAGTCAGGGCTGCACCGGGCGCGTCGCCAACTGGCAGGACATCAGCCCGCGCGTAGGCGTCGCGTTCGACGTCTTCGGCAACGGCAAGACCGCGCTCAAGGCGAGCGTCGCCCGCTACGTGAACGGCGTCGGCCTCGCGGCCGGCAGCATCACCGACAACAACAATCCGGAAACGACGGCCGGCCTGACCGACACGCGCGCGTGGCGTGATCTCGACGGCAACGGCTCGCCGTTTGCCGCCGGTGGCGCGATTCAGCTGAACGAGCTGACCAACTCGACGTCGACCGCTAGCTTCGGCCGCAACATCGCCTCGTCCACGACCACCGATCCAAAGGTGCTGGAAGGCTTCGGGGTGCGCGGCTACAACTGGGAGTACACCGTCAGCGGCCAGCACGAGCTTGCGCCGCGCGTGTCGGTGTCGGGCGGCTGGTATCGCCGCAAGTTCGGCAACCAGACCTTGACCGTCGACAACCGCTACAGCCTCGCCAGGGGGAGCTACGACGGCCCGTTCTGTGCGAACGCGCCGGCCGACGCGAACTTGCCGGGCGGCGGCGGCTACCAGGTGTGCGGCCTGTACGACCTGAAGCCGTCGGTCGTCGCGCAGAACCTTCCGTCCAGCAGCACGATCACGTTCTCGTCCAACTACGGCGGCGAGACAAACATCTTCGAAGGGTTCGAAGCCTCGATCAACGCGCGTCCGAGGCCCGGCGCGTTCCTGCAGGCGGGCGTCAACGCGCAGAAGCGCATCTTCGACCAGTGCAACCTGGTGAGCGAGGGGATCCTCGCCTACGTGGTCAACGCGGCGACCGAGGTCGCCGAGGTGTTCCCGGATGGCAGCCGGGCGTGCCATCAGGATCTGCGTTACCGTCCCGACGCCAAGCTGATGGGCTCGTACACGCTGCCGCTCGACGTCCAGATCAGCGCGACGTATCAGTTCAGCCGCGGCGTGCAGACGGGCGGCGCGGCCCCGAGCGTGCTGGCGACCTGGTCCACGACCCCGGCGTCGGCGACCACGCTCGGCCGCGCTTACTCCGCCAACGCGACGACCAAGAGCGTCAACCTGGTGGCCGTCGGACAGGATTACGGCCCCCAGAATCTCAACCAGCTCGACATGCGCGCCTCGAAGCGGATCAAGCTGGCTCAGGTGCGTCTGCGGCTCGACGTCGACGCCTACAACATCTTCAACAGTGACTGGCCGTTCAGCGTCACCAACACGTTCTCGAATCAGCCGAACAGCTCGTGGCTGCGTCCGACCAACGTGCTGCAGTCGCGCTTCTTCAAAGTCGGCGCGCAAGTCGAATTCTGAAGTCTGATTCCGAATTCTTGATTCTTCAGGCGGTGGGGTAACCTCCCACCGCCTTTTTCCATGTCCAACCGATCGGCCGGGAGGTTCGGTTTCCGGCCGCGCTTACGGGGAATGAGATCCGAGATACGGAAATTTGGAAGCGCGGACCGCGCCGTGCTGCTGAGCGATTGAATCGGGCCAAATTTGTCGCGGAAGCAGGGTAGAGTGGCGGAATGGCTGGTGCATCACCCGCCTTGGATTGCCAACGTTCGCCGGACCGGATCAATCGATTTCAGCCGGAACGGATCGATACGTTCACGAGGAGATTGGGCATGCGCATGTTTGGACGACTCATTTTCGCCGCGGCACTGCTTGCGCTGCTGCCGGCGTTCGCGTGGGCACAGACCAGCGCCATCGGCGGCGTCGTCAAGGACACGTCTGGTGCGGTCCTGCCCGGCGTGACGGTGGAGGCCTCGAGCCCCGCGCTGATCGAAAAAGTACGGTCCGCCGTCACCGACAGCTCGGGCCAGTACAAGATCACCACGCTGCGGCCCGGCACCTACATGGTGACGTTCACGCTGCCCGGCTTCAGCGTCGTGAAGCGCGAGAACGTCGAGCTCACGTCCGACTTCACCGCCACGATCAACGCCGACCTCAAGGTCGGCGCCCTCGAAGAAACCATCACCGTCTCGGCGGAGTCGCCGGTCGTCGACACGCAGAGCATCACGACCCGCACGGTCATGACGCGCGAGGTGCTCGACGTGCTGCCGACGGGCCGCAACATCCAGGCGGTCGGTATCATGATTCCAGGTACGACGATCGCGGTCGGCGGCGGTGGTGCGATCTCGCGCGACGTCGGCGGTTCGGGCAACCTGCAGCAGTCGCCGCTGCAGTATCACGGATCCTCCGACACGGTGCAGACGATTGAGGGCATGCGTTTGAACAACCTGTGCGCGCAGGGCGCGTACAGCGGCGTCTACTGGAACGATGGCAGCTTCCAGGAAATCAGCTACGTGACCGGCGCCGACTCCGCCGAAATGGGCCAGGGCGGCATGCGCGTCAACATGGTGCCGAAAGACGGCGGCAACTCGTTCCGCGGCATCGTCACGGGCAACTACGCCGACAAGTCCTTCGCGTCCGACAACTGCGGCTTCACCGCCATCGGCCAGCCGTGCGCGCGCACGCAGCTCTACGGCGACACCACCTTCAACCCGAACAACAAGCTCAGCAACGTCAGCAACCTGCGCAAAATTTATGACTTCAACCCGTCGATCGGCGGGCCAATCAAAAAAGACAAAGTCTGGTTTTACGCGACCTACCGCTACTGGGGCGTGAACAAGACGGTGGCCGACAGCTTCTTCGACCTGGATCCGTCGCCGTTCAAGTACTCGCCCGACTTCAGCCGCCCCGGCATCGACGATGGCCGCATCCGCAGCATTGCGGGAAGGGTGACGGCGCAGCTCAGCTCCAAGGACAAGATCTCCTACTACCACGACGAGCAGGACAAGGTCCGCCTCCACTGGGGCATCGCCGGGAACGTTCCGCCCGAGGCCACGGCGATTCAGGCGACCCCCACCAGCTTCGTGTCGGTCTCGAGGTTTACCCGGACGCAGTCCAACCGGATGCTGTTCGAGGCCGGCCTCGGCGTCTACAACCAGGAGTACCAGGAGAACTACCAGCCTGAAGTGTTCGCGTCGGCCATTCCAGTCAAGACGATCTTCGACCAGAGCACCGGAAAGTTTGCCGCCGCATGGCCCAACCCGGGCGATCACTTCTCCAAGCTGTTCACCGAGTCGGCATCGGTGTCGTACGTCACCGGATCGCACTCGTTCAAGTTCGGCGCGGCCGTCAGCGAGGGCCGGTGGCGTCTCATCCAGCAGTGGACCGGCGATGTCGGTATCGGTCCCGCGGGTGGCGCGACGCTCAACAACGGGATCACCTACAACAACGGCGTGCCCGTGTCGGTGACGCTGCGCATTCCCACGGACCGGCGCAACGCCATCAAATTCGACTCCGGCCTCTACGGCCAGGACCGGTGGACCATCAGGCGGGCGACCATCAACGCCGGCGTCCGCATGGACTGGTTCGAGGGTTCCACGCTGCCCGAAACGCTGCCGGCGAGCACGCTCAATGCCGCCCAGAGGTACGACGCCTGTCCCGACGGTATCAACAGCCTGCCGAACAACTGCACCGGACGCGTCCAGAACTGGAAGGACATCTCGCCGCGCCTGGGCGTCTCCTTCGATGTCTTCGGCAACGGCAAGACGGCGCTCAAGACGAGCATCGCCCGCTACGTCAACGGTCAGCAGATCGCCGTGGCCGACGCGGCCAACGCCGAGACCACGGTTGGCACCCTCGACACCCGTGCCTGGACGGATCTCGACAAGAACGGCTCGCCCTTCGACGCGGCCGGCAATCTGCAGTTCAATGAGCTCACGCCCTCGGCCTCCACGCCGAACTTCGGCAGGAACGTCGCGACGACCACCGTCACCGATCCGGCGACGCTCAACGGGTGGGGCGTGCGCGAATACAACTGGGAGTACGCCCTCAGCGCCCAGCACGAGCTGGCGTCTCGCGTCTCGGTCAGCGGCGGCTACTATCGCCGGTGGTTCGGCAACCAGACCAGGACGGTCGACAACCGCTACAACAAGAGCAGCTACGACGGTCCGTTCTGCATCAACGCGCCGAGCGATCCGAACCTGCCGGGCGGCGGCGGCTATCCCGTGTGCGGCCTGTTCGACCTGAAGCCCGCGCTGGTGAGCCTGCCGGCGAGCAGCACGATCACGTTCTCGAACAATTACGGCGGCGAGACGAACATCTACCAGGGATTCGAAGTGTCCACCATCGCGCGGCCGCGGCCCGGCGCATTCCTCCAGGCCGGCATCAACGCGTCCAAGCGGATCTTCGATCAGTGCAACCTGGTGAACGCGGGCATCAAAGCGTTCGTCCTCGACGCAGGCACGGAGGTCGCCGAAATCTACCCGGACGGCAGCCGCGC
>JAYVYV010000352.1:0-8367 GCA_043783985.1 Acidobacteriota bacterium
GGAAACGGGATTCGAACCCGCGACTTCGACCTTGGCAAGGTCGCACTCTACCACTGAGCTATTCCCGCCCGAACCCCCAAAGTACCACACGGCTGGGTCCGCTTTCAAGTTACAGCCGTACGGCGCGCAGCACCTTCGCTGCCTCTTCCGGCGGCGTGGCGTTGATGTAGCACCCGGTGCCCCATTCGAAACCGGCCACGCGCGTCAGTTTCGGCATGACTTCGACGTGCCAGTGATAGAGGTCGGCGAGGTCCTCGAAGAATGGCGACGTGTGCAGCGCCAGGTTGAACGGCGGCGTCTCGAGCGCGCGGTTGAGCCGCTGCAACACCGCCTTCAGCAGCCGCGCCAGGCTCTCGTACTCCTGCCGCGGCGCCTCTTCGAACCGCGCGCCGTGACGCCTGGGCAACAGCCACGTCTCGAACGCGAAACGCGGCGCGTACGGCGCGATCGCGACGAGATCGGCGTTTGCCTGAATCACCCGCCGCTCGTCGCGCAGCTCCTGCTCCACGATGTCGCAGAAGACGCAGCGTTCCTTGGCCGCGAAATGCCGGCGCGCCCCGTCGATCTCGTCGCGCACGAAGTCGGGCACGATCGGCAGCGCCATCAGCTGCGCGTGCGGGTGCTCCAGCGTCGCCCCGGCCGCTGCGCCGTGGTTCTTGAACATGAGGACGTACTTCAGCCGGGCATCGCGCTTCAGATCGAGCATCCGCTCGCGGCACGCCCACAGCACACGCTCGATCTCGATCTCGGACTGCAGCGCCAGCGGCCGATCGTGATCCGGGGTCTCGATGATCACTTCGTGCGCGCCGATGCCGCTCATGCGATCGAACATCCCGTCGCCGTCACGATCGAGCGTCCCTTCCACCTGCAGCGCCGGGAACTTGTTGGGGACGACGCGGACGTCCCAGCCAGGAGTGTCGGGGTCGCCGCCGCCGGGCCGGTATGCCAGCACCTCGGGCGGCGTCATCGCCTCGTGCCCCGGACAGAACGGACACTGCTCGCGCCCGACCGCCGCCGCGCGCTCGAATTGAAAGTCGTGCGGACGCTTCTGACGATCGGGGGAAATGATCACCCATCGGCCGGTGACGGGATCACGACGCAGTTCAGGCATTGATCATGCGAGATTGACAATCTACCAGGCGTCGAAGGCGTTCTGAAAGACCTCGATCGTCGGCCGGGCCGCGTCGAAATGGATCGACACGACGTCGAAGCGGCACGGACAGTTGGACAGATGCTGCTGCGTCATGTAGTCGAGCGCGAGCTGCGCGATCCTGCGCCGCTTGAACGCGGTGACCGCCTCAGCGCCCTCCCCGAACGCGTGCCCCTCCCGTGTCTTCACCTCGACGAATACCATGGTCTGTTTTTCGCGAGCGATGATGTCAATTTCTCCACCGCGCCGGCGGTAGCGCCTCGCAATAATCTCGTACCCGCGCCGTTCGAGCTCCGCGCAGGCCAGATCTTCGCCGGTTTTCCCGAGAATCACCCGGGCTCGCGACATGCGTCACCAGCCCAGCAACCCTCGCGCCAGACGAGGAGGAACGCGAAGCTCGCGAAGCCCGCAAAAATAAAACGATCGCTTGCTTTGCGGCCTTAGCGGCCTTTGCGTTCAACGTCCGTCAGCGACTCGTCGAAGATCCTCACCGCGGTGTCCGCCTCCGCGCGCGTCAGCACGAGCGGAGGCGAGAAGCGGACCGCGTTCTTACCAGCGCCGAGCACGAGGAGCCCGCGGTTGAACGCGGCGGTCACCACCCCGTCGCGTTCGGTGGTGGCGCGCTCCTTCGTCTGGCGATCGCGCACCAGCTCCACGCCGATCATGAGGCCGCGCCCGCGCACGTCGCCGATGAGCGGATGCTTGCCGGACAGTTCCTCGAGACCCGCCATCATGTGCGCGCCGACGAGGGCCGCGTTGGCGACGAGCTGATCCTTCAACAACGCGATGGTGGCGAGCGCCGCCGCGCACGACACCGGGTTCCCGCCGAACGTGCTCGCGTGCGACCCCGGCGGCCACGCCATGATGTCCGCCCGCGCGACGGCGACGCCGAGTGGCAGACCCGACGCAATCCCCTTGGCGATCGCCATGACGTCCGGCTCGACGCCCGTGAACTCGATCGCGAACATCTTCCCCGACCGTCCCATGCCGGACTGCACCTCGTCGGCGACGAGCAGGATCCCGTGCTTCCTCGTCAGCTCGCGCAGCCGCTGCAGGAACTCGTCCGGCGCGACGACGTAGCCCCCCTCGCCCTGGATCGGCTCGACGACGATCGCCGCGACTTCGTCCGGGGAGACGAGATTGGCCAACAGCTGATGCTCGATGAAGTCGACGCAGGCCTTCGAGCAGCTCTCCGCGGTCGTGCCGAGGGGCGGACGGTAGATGTCTGGATACGGGGCGTGATACACGCCCGGCAGCAGCGGCCCGAACCCTCGTCGCTGAATCGCCTTGCTCGCCGTCAGCGAGAGCGACCCCATGCTGCGGCCATGGAAGGCGCCGAAGAACGCGATGATGTTCTGCCGGCCGGTCGCGTACCGCGACAGCTTGAGGCAGGCCTCGACGGCTTCGGTTCCGGAGTTGCCGAAAAACGATCGGACGCCGCCCTCAATCGGCACGATCCGCGCCAGCTCCTCCGCGAGCTTCACCTGAGGCTCGTAGTAGAAGTCGGTGCCCGACATGTGCAGGAACTTCTGCGCCTGCTCGGTGATCGCCTGCACGACCGCCGGATGCGAGTGCCCCGTCGAGTTCACCGCGATGCCGGCGGCGCAGTCGAGGAACACGTTGCCGTCGACGTCCTCCACGGATGATCCGGTGCCGCGCGCGATGACCAGCGGATACCCGCGCGTGTAGGACGGAGAGACGACCGACCTGTCGCGGTCGATGATCGCCTTCGCGTTGGGTCCGGGGAGCGCGGTTTTCAGGAACGGGACGGGCATAAACTCACAACTCACAAACGGTTCTTCGTGCTCAGTTCCTGGTTTTAGGTCACTTTCGCTTCCAGCGCGTGCCGGCGGCGTTGTCTTCCAACAGCACGCCGCGTGCCGTGAGCTCCTGGCGGATGCGGTCGGCGGCGGCGAAATCGCGGCGGCGGCGCGCGGCGTGGCGATCCTCGATGAGCCGCTCGATCTCGTCCACCGGCACGGGCGGTTTCGCGTCCTCGGCCTGTCGGAGGCTGACGACGCCCAGCACGCGATCGAAGCGGTCGAAGGCCTCTTTCGCGGACGCGACGTCGCCTGTGCCGATCGCGCCGGCGTCGATGGCGGAGTTCAGATCGCTGACCAGCTCGAAAATCGTCCCCAGCGCCGCCGCCGTATTCAGGTCGTCCTGCATCGCGTCGGTGAACGCCCGCTCGGTGGCGGCCATCCGCGCGGCCAGTTCCGGATGCGCTCCCTCTCGGACCACCCCGTCGAGGCGCCCGAGGCAGTCGGTGAGCCGCTGCAGCGCCTTCTCCGCGCCCGAGAGGCTCTCCCACGTGAAGTTGAGCTGCTTGCGGTAGTGCGCCGACAGCAGCAGATAGCGGACCGCCGACGGCCGGAACCCCTTCGAGACCACGTCGGGAATCGTGTAGGTGTTCCCGAGCGACTTGGACATCTTCTTTTCTTCGACGATCAGATATTCGACGTGCATCCAGAAGCGCGAGAACAGCTTACCGGTCGCGCCTTCGCTCTGCGCGATCTCGTTCTCGTGATGCGGGAAGATCAGGTCGATGCCGCCGGCATGGACGTCGATCGGCGATTCGCCCAGCAGCCGGAGCGCCATCGCCGAGCACTCGAGATGCCAGCCGGGCCGCCCCGGCGGATCGACGACGGTCCACGTCGGTTCGTCCGGCTTGGTCGCCTTCCACAGCACGAAGTCGCGCGCGTCTTCCTTCGCGTAGTTGTCCGAATCCACCCGCGCGCCCGGCTTCATTCCCTCGTGATCCAGGTGCGCCAGCTTGCCGTAGGCGGGGAGCGTCGAAATCTTGAAGTAAATCGATCCGTCGCTGACGTAGGTATGGCCGTGCTTTTCCAACGCGCGGATCAGATCGGCCATCGCCTGCAGGTTGGCCTCGTCGGTGGCCCGCGGCGTTTCCTCGACCTGCTCCAGGCCCAGCGCGCGGGCGTCCTCGCGGAACATCTCGATGTACTGATCCGTGTAGGCGCGGAGATCCATCCCGGCCTTCTGCGCGCCGATGATCGTGCGGTCGTCGACGTCGGTGAAGTTCATCACCTGCCGCACCTCGTAACCGAGCAGGTACTTCAGCGTGCGGCGCAGGACGTCCACGCAGATGAACGTGCGGAAGTTGCCGATGTGCCCGCGCGCGTAGACCGTGAGGCCGCACGTGTACATGCGGACGCGGTTGCCGGGCCCCGGCGCAAAGTCCTCCTCGCTGCGGGTGAGGGTGTTGTAGAGACGCATGATGGGTTAAGACGCGGGCAACGGCCAGGTCGTGCGCCACGCCGCGCGGCCGGCGCCGGCGACGACGATTTCCAGCTGGCCGGCCCTGGAGCGGAACCGGATTTCGCAGCGCCGCTTCCCGTCGGCGAGCTGTTCGGCAAGGGCGGCGCGCAGCTCGCCGGTGAGCGCGTCGATGGCCGAGTGCGCATAGCCGACGTGCCCCAGCACGGTGCGGGTCAGATCGGCCAGCATCTGGTCGGACGCCGGGTCGCCGGACACGTCGAGCGCAAACAGGAAGTCCTGATCGGACACGACCAGGATTCTACAGTGAAAGCCGGCCGAACAGCACGCGCGCGCGGACGCAGTCGGCGGCGATCTGGGCGCGGAGCAGGTCCACCGACTCGAAGGCGCGCTCGTCGCGCAGCCGCTGCACGAACCCCACGCGGATCGAGGTGCCGTACAAATCTGTGTCCAGGTCGAACAGGTGCGTTTCGACCACGGTGCGGCCGGAGCGATCCACGGTCGGGCGCGTGCCGATGTTCGTCACCGACGCATACACGATCTCCCCCACCCGTGCCGTCGTCGCATACACGCCGTGGGGAGGAAGGAGCTCGTTGTCGGTGCAGAGATTCGCCGTCGGGAAACCGAGCGTGCGGCCGCGCTGGTCGCCACGCATGACGGTGCCGTCGACGAAGTACTCGTGTCCGAGCAGCGCGCCCGCTTCGTCCATCCGGCCCTCGCTGACGAGACGCCGGACGCGCGTGCTGCTGACGACGAAGTCCTTGTAGCGGACCGGATCGATCTTCTCGGCCTTGAAGCCGTACCGGGCGCCCATGTCACGCAGCATCGTGAAGTTGCCGGTGCGATCGTGACCGAACAGGAAATTCGCGCCGACCCACACCTCGGACACGTGCAGCCAGTCGACGAGCACCGTGCGCACGAATGTTTCCGGCTCCCAGCGCGAGAGTTCGGGCGTGAAGCGGACGATGGCCGCGCCCTGTATGCCGGCATCGGCGATCGCCTCGAGCTTCTGCGCCAGGGTCATCAACAGCGCCGGCGCCTTGTCGGGACGGACGATTCGCGGGGGGTGCGGGTCGAAGGTCATGACGACCGACGTGGCGCCGCGCTCGCCGGCGACGCGGTGCAGACGATCGAGGATCTTGCGATGCCCCCGGTGCACACCGTCGAAGTTGCCGAGGGCGAGCACCGGGTGCACCCAGCGCGACGGACGCGGATCCTCCGGAAAATGAATGACGTCCATGGCGACGGTTTTACCGCCGAGCCCGCAAAGACCGCAGAGAAACCGTTTTCTCGGCGCGCTTCGCGATCTCCGCGGTTACATCTTGATCTCCAGCACGAGCCCATCATAAGCGAGTTCAACACCGGCGGGCAGCGACGCGTTCGTCGCCGCGTGGCCGAGATCGTGCGAGATGTGCGTGAACCAGGCGCGGTCGACGCCAAGGCGTGCGGCGACCGCCGCCGCTTCGTTGACGCTGAAATGCGTCGAGTGCGGGCGATGGCGCAGCGCGTCGATGACAAGGGTGCGCACGCCCGCGAGCAGCGTATACGAGTCCTCGGGGATGCGGTTGCAGTCGGTCAGGTAGGCAAACGATCCGATGCGGAACCCGAGCACCGGCAGCGAGCCGTGAAACAGCGGCACCGGCACGATCTCGACCCCGCCGAGCGAGAAGGCGCCGGCGAGACGAAACAGCGAGAGTTGCGGCAAGCCGCCGCCCGCCTGCGCCGGCGGCTCGAAGATGTACGCGAACATCCGGCGCAGGCTCGCCAGCGTGCCGGCGTCGGCGAAGCACGGAATCGCGGCCTTCTGCATCTGGTTGAACCGCCGCACATCGTCTATCCCGAAGACGTGATCGGCGTGCGTATGCGTGAACAGGATGGCGTCGACACGCCGCACGCCGTTGGCGAGCGCCTGCGTGCGCAGATCGGTCGAGGTGTCGACGAGGATCGCGCGCACGGCGGCGGCGAACGGCGCCCGCATGTGCGCCGGCGCGCCGGCTCCCGGCGCGATCTCGATCAGGATGGACGGCCGCGTCCGCCTGTCGCGCGGGTCGGCGGATCGGCAGACGTCGCAATCGCAGCCGATCGCGGGAACACCGTGGGAGGTGCCGCTGCCAAGAACGGTAATTCGAAGGGCTGAGGGCTGAGGGCTCAGGGGCTGGGCTTTCGGATGGCTGATGGCTAATGGACGATGGCTACGGCTCGATGATGCGTTTGCCGGCGCCGGTGGCTTCGACGAAGCGCATGCGCAGCTCGTACAGGACCTGGCCGAGGATCTCGCGCTCCTCGGTCGTGAGGTTGCCGCGCGTCTTCTGCTCGAGCAGCGAGAGGATCTCGATCATCTGGGTGGCGGCTTCGAGGTTGGGCGCGATGGATTCGCCGGAGATCGGATCGGGCAGGTCGCCGAAGTGGATCGCGGCCGTGCTCGCCAGCGAGAGCACGAACGCGGTAAAAGAGAGCTGCGGCTCCGTCATATGGTTAAGATTACCAAATGTCCGACGCCTCCCGCGCCGCAGAAGAACTCGCACGCCTGGTCGAGATCGTGGCCACGCTTCGAGGGCCCGAAGGCTGCCCCTGGGATCGCGAGCAGACGATCGACTCGTTGAAGCCGTTCGTGCTCGAGGAAACCTACGAGGTGATCGAGGCGATTGACGCGCACGATCACGGCGCGCTGTGCGAGGAGCTCGGCGACTTCGTGTTCGAGGCGGTGTTTCTCGCCCAGCTCGAGTCCGACGCGGGACACTTCACGATCGCGGATTCGCTGAAAAGCGTCGCCGACAAGCTCGTCCGGCGCCATCCGCACGTCTTCGCCCGCGACGCGGGCGAGCCGGCGCTGGACTCGGCCGGACAGGTGAAGGTGCGGTGGGAGGAGATCAAGGCGGAGGAGCGCGGCGGCAGCGCGACGACGAAAACGCTGCTGAGCGGGATCGCGCCGGCGCTGCCGGCGCTGCTGCGCGCGTACCACATCGGCAGCCGCGCGGCGTCGGTCGGCTTCGAGTGGAACACGACGCGCGACGTGGTGGCGAAGATCCAGGAAGAGGTGGACGAGCTGCGCGAGGTCGTCGAGGCGCCGGGGACCGTCGATCAGGCGCGCGCCGAGGAGGAAATGGGCGATCTCCTGTTCTCCATCGCCCAGCTCTCGAGGAGGCTCGGGATCGAACCCGAGACCGCCCTGCGGAAGGCGGACGACAAGTTCACGAAACGCTTCGGCCGCCTGGAGGCCTCGGTGACACATATGGGGCGGTCGATGAAAGAGATGACGCTTGAAGAACTGGAAGCCGAGTGGCAGCAGCTCAAACATCAGGCGCAAACGGACTAGAACCTTCCGGGACGACGTACCTTTCGCCCATTAGACCTCCTGTCTTCTTCGCGCTTCCTTCGTGTTTTTGTGTCTTCGTGGTCCGGTTAGGGAATCGACAGCGTGCGACCGTTGAACGTTCGGACATTGATTGAACGCCCATCCGTCGTCATCGTCACTGCCCCATCCTGATCGGTTCTGAAGACCTCCGCGCCGATTGCGCGGTAGCGCTCCAGGACCTCGGGCACGGGGTGGCCGAAGTGGTTCGCCCGTCCCGCGCTGACGACGGCGATCTGCGGATGAAGCGCGGCCAGGAAGGCTGGCGCGCTCGACGTCAGGCTGCCGTGGTGAGGGATCTTCACAACCCGCAAGCGCGCGGGCGGGGTGACGGCGGCGACGTCGCGCTCCACCGCCCGGCCAATGTCGCCGGTGAGCAGCACCGAGACGTCGCGCCAGCGCATCTCGAGGACCAGCGAGTCGTCGTTGCGGACCTTCTGCCGCTCCCAGTCGGCCGGCGCAGGATGCCGCGCGATCACGTCGACGCCGTCGATCGCGATGCGATCGCCGCGATAGACGTTCGCCCAGCTCCCACCGGAGATCTGCGCCGCGAGCCGCAGCGCGGTCAGCGGCTCGAACCGCGGCACCGGAATCCCCTCCCACACTTCCCGCGGACGGAACTCGCGCA
>JAYVYV010000353.1:0-8345 GCA_043783985.1 Acidobacteriota bacterium
GGTGAGGCGGTCGAGGCTCGCGAACAACGCGCGCTTCGCCTCGGCGTTCTCGACAATCGCCTCGACCACGTAGTCGGCGTCGCCGAGCCGATCGATCGAGGTAGCGGTGGAGAGGCGGCCGATCGCGGCGTCGCGGTCCGCGGCGGTCAGTTTGTTCTTGTCGACCAGTCTGGCGAGGCTCTTCTCGATCGAGGTTCGCGCGCGATCGAGCATCGGCTCAGCGACGTCCACGAGCGTCACCGAAAAGCCGGACTGCGCGAACACCTGGGCGATCCCGTTACCCATGGTCCCGGCGCCGATCACGCCGATCGTCTTGATCATCGTGGTTCGTTGTTCGTCGTTCTACGTTCGACGTTCTACGTTCGGTTCGTCGTTCGTCCGTCGCTCTACGTTCTCCGTCTGTCGTTCTGCGAACGTCGAACCCCGAACGGCGAACCACGAACGTCGAACCCCGAACGACACCGTCAAAATCGTTCGACGGCGATCGCGACCCCGTTGCCGCCGCCCAGGCACAGCGTCGCGATGCCGCGCGTCAGGTGTCTTCGCCTCAGCGCGTAGAGCAGCGTCGTCAGTACGCGCCCGCCACTGGATCCGATGGCATGGCCGAGCGCCACGGCGCCGCCGTTGACGTTGACCTTCCCGGGATCGATCCCGAGCTGGTTGAGCACGGCGACCGCCTGCACCGCGAATGCTTCGTTGAGCTCGAACAGATCGACGTCCTCCAGCGTCCAGCGGGCCTTGGCCGCAACACGGCGCACGGCCTCGACCGGCGTCATGAGCACGAACTTCGGCGCGAGCCCGCTGGTGGCCTGCGCCACAATGCGCGCGAGCGGCGCGAGGCCGAGCGACGCGGCGCGGTCGGCGGCCATCACGACCAGCGCGGAGGCGCCGTCGTTGACCCCGGGGGCATTGCCCGCGGTGACCGAGCCGTCCGTCCTGAACGCCGGCTTGAGCGCCGCGAGCCCCTCCACCGTCGTGTCGGCGCGGATCGCCTCGTCGCGATCGAAGACGATCGGGGCGCCCTTTTTCTGCGGGATCGTGATCGGCAGGATCTCGTCCGTGAACGCGCCCTCGCTGGTGGCCCGCGCGGCCTTCTGGTGGCTGTGCGCGGCGTAGTCGTCCTGCGCGCCGCGGCCGATCCGGTAATGCTCCGCGACGACCTCTCCGGAGTGTCCCATGTGACACTGCTCGAAGGCGCACCAGAGGCCGTCGGCGATCATCGAGTCGACAACGTCGCCGTTGCCCATGCGCAGCCCGTCGCGGACGCGGGGCAGCAGGTACGGACAGTTGCTCATCGACTCCATGCCGCCGGCGACCGCCACGTCGATGTCGCCGGCGCGGATCGCCTGATCGGCGATCATCACCGCCTTCAACCCGGAGCCGCAGACTTTATTGATCGTCAGCGCGGCGACGTGCTCCGGCAGGCCGCCGTTGAGCGCAGCCTGGCGCGCAGGATTCTGCCCGAGCCCCGCCGAGACGACGTTGCCCATGATGCATTCGTCGACGATCATCGGGTCGATGCCGGCGCGGCGCACGGCCTCGGCCACCACCAGGGCGCCCAGCTCGGTCGCGGTGAACCCTCTCAGCGCGCCGAGGAACTTGCCGGTCGGCGTGCGGACGGCGGACACGATCACGGACTCACGCATACGCAGGGCTCAGGGCTCCGGGCGCAAGGCTCGGGCCGGGATGTTGCCGGTCCGACAGATCTCGATCCGCTCGATTGCCTCGGCGCCGAGCAGGGACTGGAGGCGTTTGAGGATGACCGGCGAGGAGCGCATCACTTCCTTCGACCACTGCGCGCTCGCCGTTTCGATCAGCAGGACGCGGCGGTCGAGCTTCACATGGGTGACGCGTTCGATCGCCGCACCGACTGCGGCCTTCCACGCGAACTGCACCTTGCCTTCGGACAAGGGCGAACCGCGAAGCAGCTCCACCAGCGCGCCGGGCATACCGCTAATCAAGGGAAGCACAGGAATTAAGGATTGGGAACGGGGAATTTGGAATGCGCGTCGAATTAGGCGACGAATCCCAAACTCCTAATTCATAATTCCAAATTCTAACATGCGTCTGATCCTGGCATCCGCGTCCCCGCGCCGCGCCGAGCTGCTGCGGTCGGCCGGCTACACGTTCGACATCGTCGTCGCCGCGGTCGACGAGTCGATTCGCGCCGGCGAGTCGCCGACGACGTACGTGCGCCGGCTCGCCGCTGACAAATCGGCGGCGGTACGGTCGGCCGGACACACAGGTCCGCCCCCATCCCTCGATGACACAGCTCGCCCCGCGCACCCGGATGCAGGGGCCGACCTGCGTGTCGAGCCGGATGCGATCATCCTCGGCGCCGACACGACGGTCGTCATCGACGGCGAGATCCTCGGCAAGCCGCGCGACGACGCGGACGCCGCCCGGATGCTGCGGCGGTTGTCGGGAAGGGCTCATCAGGTGCTGACCGGCGTCAGCCTCCGCCAGGGCGCGGCCGAGGTCGGGCGTGTCGAAACCACGTCGGTGACCTTCCGCGCGCTGACAGATGGAGACATCGCCTGGTATGTGACGAGCGCGGAAGGGCGCGATAAGGCCGGTGGGTACGCGATTCAAGGCCTCGCGTCGCGTTTCATCCCGGCCATCGTCGGATCGTATTCAAATGTCGTCGGACTGCCGATGGCGTGCGTCGACGAGCTCCTGCGTTCGCTCCTTGCGTCCAGGCTCTAGGCACAGTATTCTAGCCCGAGCATTTACGCTGGAAGTCCTTATGACACATCGATATATCAAGTTCGGTCTGACGGCCACGGTTCTCGTGCTCGCGTTTGCGGGCCTGATGTGGTCCACGCTGCAGGACGGAACGGAGTACTTCAAGCACGTGGACGAAGTCATGACGAATCCTCAGGCGTGGGAAGGCAAGGCGCTCCAGCTTCACGGCTACGTCGTGCCGGGCTCCATCCTGAAGCGCCAGGACACGCTCGAGTACAAATTCAAGGTCCAGAACAATCCGATTCGCGATGTGAATCAGGGCCACGTGGTCGAAGCGTCGTACACGGGGATCGTGCCCGACACGTTCAAGGGCGAGGCCGAAGTGGTGCTGCGCGGAAAGCTGACGACCAGCGGATTCCATACGGAGCCCAACGGCGTGGTCGCCAAGTGCCCGTCGAAGTACCAGGAAAAAGCGTCAGCGGGATCGTAGGGACGTTATGGCTTCACTTGGCACGTTTCTCCTGCTGGCCGCCTTCGTCACCTGCAGCTACGCCGCCGTCGTCTCGGTGGCCGGCGCGCGGCGCGGATCGCGCCGCCTGATCGAGAGTGGTATCGGCGCCTTCTACCTGATCTGCGCCATCATGACCGCCGCGTCGGCGGTGCTGATCAACGCCTTCCTGACCGGCGACTACTCGATCAAATACGTCGTCCACTACTCGGACAGCGTCCAGCCGATCCTCTACAAGCTCACGTCGTACTGGGGCGGGCTCGACGGCTCCATCATGTTCTGGGTGTTCCTGCTGTCGATCTTCGGATCGCTGGCGGTCTACGTGAACCGCGAGCGCCATCGCGAGCTGATCCCCTACGTCGTCGCCACGATCTCCTCGGTGCAGATGTTCTTCCTGTTCCTGATGGTGGCGCACAAGAACCCGTTCACGACGTACCTGACGGCCGCGCCGACCGAAGGGGACGGGCTGAACCCGCTGCTCCAGAACTTCTACATGGCGATTCATCCGCCATCGCTCTACACCGGCTTCGTCGGCATGACGATTCCGTTCGCGTTCGGCATCGCCGCGCTCATCACCGGCCACCTCGACGACTCGTGGCTCCGCGCGGTGCGCCGCTGGACGATGTTCAGCTGGCTGTTCCTGTCCTTCGGCCTCACGCTGGGGATGATCTGGGCGTACGAGGAGCTCGGATGGGGGGGCTACTGGGCGTGGGATCCGGTCGAGAACGCCGGGCTGCTGCCGTGGTTCACCGCCACTGCGTTCCTGCATTCGGTGATGGTCCAGGAGCGCCGCAGCATGCTGCGCGTGTGGAACGTCACGCTCGTCATCGTCACGTTCTTCCTGACGATCTTCGGGACGTTCATGACGCGCTCGGGGGTCGTGCAGTCGGTGCACGCCTTCGGCGACGACCCGGTCCTGGCGCGGCTCTTCGTCATGTTCATGGTGGTGATCCTCGTCTTCAGCTTCTCGCTGGTGATCTGGCGGCTGCCGCTGCTGAAGGCGCGCAACGAGCTCGACTCGTGGCTGTCGCGCGAGGCGGCGTTCCTGGTGAACAACTGGGTCCTGCTGTTCGCCGCGCTCTTCGTGCTGTTCGGCACGATGTTTCCGACGCTGAGCGAGGCGGTCACCGGCAATCGCCTCACCGTGGCGGGACCGTTCTTCAACAAATGGATGACGCCGGTCGGCCTCATTCTGCTGATGCTCACCGGCGTCGGCCCGCTGCTGGCGTGGCGCCGGTCGTCGTTTTCCAACATCGCGCCGCAGTTCGCGGCGCCCGGCGCGGCGGGCCTCGCGGCCGCGGCGCTGGCGATCGGCTATTTCAAGATTCCGCTGTGGCCGTCGGGGCTCTGCTTCGCGCTGTGCGGTTTCGTCGTCGGCACCATCGGCCAGGAGTTCTACAAGGGCGCAGCGATCCGCAGCCGCAACACCGGCACCGATCTTTTTACCGCGTTGATCGGCCTGGTCGGCAGGAACAAGCGCCGCTACGGCGGCTATATCGCGCACGTCGGCATCGTGCTGGTCTGCTTCGGTTTCGCCGGCAACGCACGGAAGCTCGACGAACAGGTGCAGCTCAAACTGGGCCAGGAAACGACGATCGGCAAGTACACGATCAAGAGCAACGGCGTGAAGCTGATCGACGACGGGCAGAAGCAGATGACCACGGCGTATCTCGCCGTGTCCGTCAAGGGCAAGGAGATCGACGGACTGTATCCGGCGAAGTGGGCGTACCGCCGGCACGAGCAGGAGCCGACGACCGAAGTGGCCATCCGGCGCACCGCGGCCGAAGATCTCTACGCGGTTCTCGGCGGCTTCGATCTCGCGGACCAGTCGGTGACCCTGCAGCTCGTCGTCAACCCGCTGGTGAACTGGATCTGGTTCGGGTTCGGCATTCTGGCGCTCGGCACCGGGATCGCGCTCCTGCCGGAGCGGTCGTTCGCCTTCGCGCTCGCGAAAATGCCGGCCGAAGCGGCCGCGACCACCGTCGCGCTGCTGCTGCTTGTCGCGCTCTCCGGCGGGACGACGCTGTCGGCGCAGGGGATGACGGGTGACGCCAACACGCGCACCTCCTTCTATCCGCGGACCGAGTTCGAGAAGCAGATGCAGCACGAGATCGTGTGCACCTGCGGCGCGTGCGGCCACCAGACGCTGGCGGAGTGCCGGAAGGACGCCTGCGGCACGTCGCACGAGATGCGCGGCCAGCTGGCGGCGATGGTCGATCGGAAGATGGACCACGACCAGATCATCCAGGCCTTCATCGCCAAGTACGGCAGCGAGGAGATGCTGGGCGCGCCGCTCGATCGGGGCTTCAGCCGCCTGGCGTGGCTGCTCCCGTACCTGGTCGGCGCGACGAGCGCGGTCGCGGTCGGCTTTGCCGCCGTCAAGTGGACGCGGAAGGCGGACGCCGCCGCCGCGACGGCTGCCGCGCCGCTCGATTCCGCTCTCGAAGAGCGCATCGACGATGAGCTCCGAGACCTCGACTAAGCCGGCCCGGCCGCTGCCGGACGCCTCCGACACCGGTCTCCAACCCTGGCAGTTCTTCGTCCTGGCCGCGCTCGGCTGCGCGACCGCCGTGACCTTCATGGCGCGCGGGCAGGGCGCGACGGCGGTCGTCCTGCTCGGCGTGCTGATGGGCGCCGCGGCGCTGGTCGGCTACGCCGCGCTGCGTGCGCTTCGCCCGCTCGTCTCGGCCGAAGAAGACCGCACCGTGATGGTCGGTCAGCGGACGCGCGTGGCGCTCGAGCGCGAGAAGCTGCTGACGCTGCGATCGATTAAGGAGCTCGAGTTCGACCGCGCGATGGGGCGGTTGTCCGACGAGGACTGGAACGAGATGTCCGGCCGGCTGCGCGCCCGCGCCGCGCGCTTGATGCGTCAGCTCGACGCCGGCTCGGGCTATCGGGAGCAGATCGAGAAGGATCTCGCGAAGCGGCTGGGGCAGAGTCGTCCTCCGCTGAAAGCCGCACCCTCGGAGAGCGCTGCCGCCGAACAGGCTGCCGCCGAGCGCAACGCCGCCCCTGCGGGCGAGCGAAAGCCAGACGTCTCGATCGCGAAGGCTTCAGCCGACCCTGTGTGCGCCTCGTGCGACACGGTCAACGATATCGACGCGAAATTCTGCAAAAGCTGCGGGCAGTCGCTCGCCGCGCGCTGATTCAACGCAATGGACACGAGGGACACAAAGACCAGAACGGGTTTGGCTCTGTCAGCAGCCATCCTCGGCAGCCTTTGTGTCCTTTGGGTTTTGCCGGCGCAGCCGCGCGCCCAGCAAGGCGGGTTGGCGATGCCCGATCCGAAGCAGATGGCCGGCATTCCGCGTCCGGTCGACGATCTTCCCAACGGCACGGTCTCGGTGCGCCTGATCCGCGGACAACTGTCGAACAATATCTCCGGTCACCCGGTGGAACTGCATGACGGCTCGAAGGTGACGACCGTCAACACCGACGAGAACGGCCGCGCCGAGTTCAAAGGGCTCGCGCCCGGCACGGCGGTGAAATTCTCCGCCGACGTGGACGGCGAGCACCTGGAGTCGAAGGAATTTCCGGCGCCTGGCCGCGGCGGGATCCGTCTGATGCTCGTCGCGACCGATCCCAACGCGAAAGCGGTGCCCGCGCCGCCGGCGCAGACCGGACCGGTCGCGATTGGCGATCAAACGCGCTTCGTCGTGCAGCCGCGCGAGGAATCGGCGGAAGCGTTCTATCTCCTCGACATCGCGAACAACCAGAGCGTTCCGGTGAATCCGCCGTCACCCTTCGTCTTCGACATGCCGGACGGCGCCTCCGGTACCGCGATCATGGACGGATCGTCGCCGCAGGCGAGCGTCAAAGGCCTTCGCGTCACCGTGCTGGGACCGTTCGCGCCGGGCCACACCTTCGTCCAGGTCGCCACGTCGCTGCCGGCTCCGGACGGCTCGATCGACATCGTGCAGAAGCTGCCGGCGAATCTCGACCGGTTGGCCGTGATCGTCAAGAAAGTCGGCGACGTCACCCTGAAGTCGCCCCAGCTGAACGAGCAGCGCGAGATGCCGGCCGATGGCGAAATGTTCATCGCCGCCACGGGCGGGCCGGTGACGGCCGGGCTGCCGATTCAGCTGACCGTGGACGGCATCCCGCATCACAGCCAGGCGCCGCGCCGGGTGGCGCTCACGCTGTCCGCGCTCGTCGTCGCTGTCGGCGCCTGGTTCTCCACGCGATCGACCGGCGATTCGACGGCGGCCGCGACCGAACGGAAACGGCTGATCGCGCGGCGCGAAAAGCTGTTCAACGATCTCGCGCGCCTCGAACTGGACCACCGCGGCGGCCGCGTGGACGATCGGCGCTACGCGCCGCGGCGCGAGGAGCTCGTGACGTCCCTCGAAGCCATCTACAACGCCCTCGAGATCCACGAGTCCGGGCCCGACCCTGCGGATCGCGCGGGCGTCGCGGCGTGACGGTGAGCGCCGGCCTCGACTTCGACTCCGTTCAGGTCCTCGACGTCTCCCGCCATTTCGGCCGCCGCCGCGCGCTCGCCAACGTCTCCTTCGCCGCGCGATCCGGCGACATCGTCGGCCTGCTCGGTCCCAACGGCGCCGGCAAGTCGACGCTGATCACGATGCTCGCGACGCTGGCGGCGCCGTCGAAGGGCGAGATCCGCTACGGCAGCGAGCCCGCGAGCCGCCTGGGCCCGGCGTTGCGCAACCGCATCGGTCTGCTCGCGCATGAACTGCACCTGTACCCCGAGCTCTCGGCGCGCCAGAACCTGCGGTTCTTCGCGGAGCTCTACGGCCTCGATCCGCACGCGCTCGTCGACGCCGCGCTCGAAGCAGCCGGCCTTGCCGATCGGGCCGACGATGCGGTCGGCGGCTTTTCGCGCGGGATGCGTCAGCGCCTCGCGCTCGAACGATCGCTGCTGCACGCGCCGCGGCTCGTCCTCTTCGACGAGCCGTTCACCGGGCTGGACGATCGCGCCGTCGGTGCGATCGCGGAGCGCCTCCGACGCCTGGCGGCGGGCGGGGCAATCGTGATGCTCGCGACCCACGATCTGGATCTCGCCGACGGCCTGGTCACGCGTGTCGCGCTGATCCGCGGCGGCCGCCTGGTGTCGGACGAGCCCGCGTCGCCGGGCCTTCGCGCGCGGTACCGCGCGCTGATGGGGGCCTGATGTTTTTCCGCACGGCGTGGC
>JAYVYV010000354.1:0-3194 GCA_043783985.1 Acidobacteriota bacterium
TCGCAGCCGGCGTCGTCGTACTGGCGCTCGGCGCCCTCCTCTTCGCGTCGGGCCCGCCCCGCGTGACGTTCGGCGTCGGCGCCCTCCGGCGGGACGGCGTCATCGTCCCCTTCGCGACGTTCGACGGCAAGCGGTGGGGCAACGCCTGGCCGCTGCCGGCCGTCGAGCTCACTGTCCCGATCAATCTGCGCGGCATCCCGTCGAAATGGTGGGGACCCACGCCCGCACTCGACACATGGCAGGCCTGGACCGCCGGCGAGCCGCGGAGCGTTCGCGTCGTGCAGCCGGACTGGGTGAACGCGTACTGCGTGCGGCAGATCGCGCTTCGCTCGGACTACGTCGCGGCGGTTGCGGCGCCGCCGCGCACCGAGCAGCCGTATCCGAAGGACGGTCTCGCGGTGTCGCCGCCGCAGCCGGTGGAGCGGATCGCGGCCGTGCCGGCGGAATCGGACGAGGCGCGCGCGCTGATTCCGGCGGTTCACGCCGCGTTCAACGCCGCCGAACGGCACGTGGAAAACCTGCACGGGCATCCGGTGGCGAGGCGCGCGCGGGAAGGACGCGCCCCGGACATCGAGGCGGTCTATGCGGTGAGCGATCACCCGCGCATCTATTACGTCGAGGCGACGCGCCGGTACCGGCGGCTCGGCCAGACGGCGCAGGACTGCACCGCGGTCGGCTTCGGCACCGGGTGGTTCGCGCGCGAAGGCGAGCAGGTGCGCTCGCTCGATACCGCCGTCGACGTGCTGGCGTGCAACCGGGCGGGCGCCAGCTACATGCTGCCGTTCGGCGCGATGCGCGTGGCGGGCAAGCTGTACTGGCTGGCGCAGTTTTCCGGATGGGATCACGAACGATACGTCGTGGTGGACGTCGAATCAACGACCGTGAACGCGGTCCTCAGCGTGTGGGGTGGCTCGTGTCAACGCTAAGAACAATCGTCGGCGCCGCGCTGGCCGTCGCCATGACGGCGCTGGTCCTCGCAGCGCGGGTCGGCGGCGCGCAGGCGCCCCCGTTGTGGGAGACGGGGACCTTTTCGATCCTCGGCTACGACCCGGCGACCGGCGAAGTCGGCGGCGCGGTGCAGTCCCGCGTCTTCTCCGTCGGCAACGGCGTGCTGTGGGCGGACGCGAACGCCGGCATCGCGGCGACGCAGGCGATCGTCGATGTCGGGTACGGGGCGACGGCGCTCGCGTTGCTGCGCACGGGACTCGCTCCGGAGGCCATCGTCAAACAGATCTGGGAACTGGATCCCGACCCGCTGCCCGACGCGTGGACCAAGCAGGGGCGGCAGTTCGCAGTCATGAACCTCAAGGGGGAGTACGCGGCGTTCACGGGGCCGAAGGCGACCGAGTGGGCCGGCCACAGGAGCGGCACGTTCGCCACGGCGCAGGGCAACATCCTCGCGGGCCCCGCCGTCGTCGACAACATGATTGCGGCGTTCGAGAAGACGTCCGGTCATCTGTCGCAGCGCCTGGTGGCCGCGCTCGAAGGCGGGCAGGCGGGCGGCGGCGACAAGCGGGGCCAGCAGTCGGCGGCGCTGGTGATCGTCAAGAAGAACTGCGGCGTCTGGCTGCACAACGACACGGTGCTGCGGCTGCAGGTCGACGACAGCCCGGAGCCGATCACGGAGCTGAAGCGGATTGTCGAGAAATGGAACGAGCGGCGGCCGCGTTCGGTGACACCCGAGTGCAAGTAGGACCGTCGCGGTCCGCGCGTGCAATCTGAAATCTGAATTCTGAATTCTGAATTCCTAGCGTGCCGTCAGGATCAGCACGTGGGCGCGGGAGCCACCGCTGTGAACGAGCTCGATGCCGTCCTGCATCAGCAGATCGCCGCGCAGCTCGCCGAGCGGGCCGATGTCGAGTGAGCGCACGCCGTAGACCGCGTCCGGCAGGAGGCCTCTGGGCCGCACGATCAGCCGTCCGTCGTCCGGAGCGCCTTTGAACGCGAAAATCAGCGCGCGCCGCGAGTCGTCGGTGACCTCCTGCAGCACGTCCCAGCTGCTGGAATCGACCGGGGCCTGCGCGGACAGGAGCGTCCCGTTGGCGTGCGTGATGATGTCGCGATACGTCTTGTACTCGGCGATCTGTTCTTTCAGCAGCGCCGCGGTGTCGTCGTCCATCGTTTCGCCGCGATAGGTCAGGCCGAGGATGCCGGCGCCCCGGCTGCGCATCAGGAGCGGTAAATCCTCCGCACCCACGATCGGTTCGCCGTCGGCCTCGATCAGGAAGGACAGCAGGTAGGCGGGCGGAAAGGCGAACGTGAGCCCCTCGAGATTGTGGCGCACGTGCGAGGCCGGTGTCGTGCGGTCGTCCATCCACGCGGCGTCGGTGAACGCCATCATCCCGAAGTCGAGTCGCGCCCCGCCGCCCGACACGTTCTCGACGAGGAGATCCGGATAGCGCCGTCGCAGCTCGTCGAGAATCCCGTAGAGCGCCTGGACGTGGGCCATGTTGCCGTCGGCCGGACCGTGGCCGTGGCCCGCGCGGTCGCAGTTGATCCAGAAATTGTTGTCCCACTTCAGGTAGTCGGGGCGCACGCGATCGATGAGCGCGACGAGCTGATCCATCACCCATTTGCGTCCCGCCGCGCCGGCCAGGCAGATCTGGGCGTTGAGCGCGGCGCCGTAGTCGTTGCCGCGCGTGGCGAGCCACGGCTCGCGCGCCAGACCCGGCTGGTCGACGGTGGCCAGCGAGATCCGCTCCGGCTCGATCCACAACCCGAACTTCATCCCGACGCCGTGCGCGTAGTCGGCGAGGCTCTCGATCCCTGACGGAAAGCGGTCCGGATCGGCGGCCCACGATCCGAGCCCCGCGCTGAAGTCGAAGTCGCCGCTCTCGCCCGCGCCCGTGTACCACCCGGCGTCGATGACGAACAGCTCGACGCCGAGCGCGGCGGCGCGATCGATCTCCGCCACCATCGTGTCCTCGTCGACCCGCGTGCCGTAGACGAACCAGGTGTTGTAGGTCACGAGCGGCTGAAACGGCCGGCCGTGGCGGATGCCCTGGAGGACGAACTGACGGAGCGCGCCGGTTTCGTCGGTCGTCGCTTTCGCCGCCACACCGAAGAATGTGTGCGGAAGCTCGACGGGCTTCGATAAGGTGACGCTGGTGCCGACACCGGGGAATACCACGCCGACGCGTAAACGGTCGCCCGCGCGCTCGAGCGACGCCCGCCACGCGCCCGACCACATCAGG
>JAYVYV010000355.1:0-3187 GCA_043783985.1 Acidobacteriota bacterium
AGGCTCTCGATGTCGCCGACGGTGCCGCCGATCTCGACCAGCACGATGTCGACGTCCTTGGCGACCGTCTTGATCGCGTCCTTGATTTCGTTGGTGATATGCGGGATGACCTGGACCGTGCGGCCCAGATAGTCGCCGCGCCGCTCCTTTTGAATCACGGAGAGGTAGATTTTCCCGGTCGTCCAGTTGTTGTTGCGGGTCGTCACCTGGTTGGTGAATCGCTCGTAGTGTCCGAGGTCGAGATCGGTCTCGGCGCCATCGTCGGTCACGTAGACTTCACCGTGCTGGTACGGGCTCATCGTTCCGGGATCGACGTTGATGTACGGATCGAACTTCTGCAGCGCGACCCTGTAGCCGTGGCCCTCGAGGAGCGCACCGATCGACGCGGCCGCGAGGCCCTTGCCGAGTGAGGACACCACGCCGCCGGTAACCAGGATGTACTTGACGGGCCGCTTCTCGGACTGTTGCATCGTCTTGGGTCTCTCAGGTGGCCAGGGGGAGCGCGAGCAAGGCGCGGACCCGCGCGAGATCGTCGGGCGTGTCGACGCCTATCGTTTCGTGAGTCGTTTCAATCGCCTTGATGCGGATGCCGTGCTCGAGCGCGCGCAGCTGCTCGAGCGCCTCGGCCCGTTCCATCGCGGTTTGTGGCAGCGCCGCGACCTGCAGCAGGCAGGCGCGCCGGTAGACGTAGAGGCCGATGTGCGCCCAGGCGGTCACGGCGGGCCGGCCCGGCCAGGTGAACGGAATCGCGGCGCGGGAAAAGTACAGCGCGTAGCCGCGCTGATCGACAACGACCTTGGTGACGTTCGGGTTGTTCAGTTCGGCGGCGTCGGTGATCCGGCGGCGGAGCGTGGACATCTGGAGCGCCGCATCGTGCGTGAATGGCGCCACAGCCGCGTCGATCGTGTCGGGCGCCAGCACCGGCTCGTCCCCCTGCACGTTGACGACGACGTCGCAGTCGAGCGAAGCGGCGACCTCAGCCAGCCGGTCCGTCCCACTCTGATGGGACGGGCTGGTCATTACCGCCTCGCCGCCAAACGCCAGGACGGCGTCGAGAATACGGCGGTCGTCGGTCGCGACGATCACGCGCGAGATGCAGGACGCCGCGGCCGCGCGCCGGTAGACGTGCTCGATCATTGGACGGCCGGCAATATCGGCCAGGGCCTTCCCAGGAAGACGAGTCGAGTCGTACCGCGCCGGGATGATCGCGACTGCAGAGACAGGAATCCGGGAAGAGGAAGGCCCAGTGTTGAAAACCGGGGGCACGGCAGATATTACCACGCGCGCCATGGCGCGGTGCGGTGAAAGATCCGCGGCGCGTGGCAATCCGCGCGGCAGCGCCGGGCAGCGTCGCTGCCGCCGGCTGCCATGATAAAATGTGCCAGCCAATGAGTGCACGCAACAGCGCGCTCTACGTCGCCGGCGGCGCGCTTCTCTTCGCGTATCTGGCCGCGGCGAACATGCCGGCACCCGGACCGCCGGTGGCGGAGCGTCCGAGCGCTGTGGCGACGACCGGCACCGACTCGCTCGCCGGCGAAGTTCGGGCGCAAACCTCGAAGCTGCAGGCGCGCATGGCGCAGGCCCCCGCCCCCGACGAACACTCCCGCAATCCCTTCTCCTTTGCCGCGCGGCCGCCCATCTCGCGAGACGCGAACAGAGGCTCACTCGTGGTCGCCGCGGTTGCCGCGGAACCGGCGCCTGCGGTCCTCGCTGTGCCGGCGCTGACGCTGATGGGGGTCGCGGAGGAAACCGTGCCAGGAGGGGTGCGCCGCACCGCGGTCATTGGCGGCGATGGCGACACCATCTACCTGGTGATCGAGGGACAGCCTGTTGGGGAGCGCTACAAGGTCACGAAGATTGGAGCGGACGCTGTGGAGCTGGAAGATCTCCTGACGCACGGCTACCGCCGCATCGCGATGCGGTAGCGGCCGCCCCCGAGAGCCTTCGAGGAGTGTCCCGGTAATCCGCTAGAGCCGAACGACCAGCGCCTCCCGTACCGCCTTCGAACTGCGCATGTCGTTCAGCGCCGCGTCGAGCCCACCCTCTTCATCGACGCTGATTACGCCGACTGCGCCCGACGCGTCCCGGCCCAGCGCAAAGCTGCCGATGTTGACGCCGTGTCGGCCGAGCGCGCTCCCGACCTCTCCGATGACGCCCGGGCGATCGTCGTTCGCCATGAAGATGAGCGTGCCGGAGAGCGGCGCCTCGATCGGTACGCCGTCGATCGAGGAGAGCCGCGGACTGGCAGGCTCGACGACCATGCCTTCGACCCATCGTTCCCGCGTCGCACTGCGCAGCTTCACGGAGATCAGCTGCATGAAATCGCGCGGACGGCTGCTCCGCGACTCGACGACGTCGAGGCCGCGCTCAGCCGCCAGGGCGCGCGCGTTGACGGCCGTGACGTTGTTTTCCGAACGCGACAGCGCGCCCGCGAGTACGGCGCTGCCGATCACGTGTTCATACGCTGTCATCAGCGGGCCGTAGTAGCGGATGCCCATCGACTCGGGCCGTTCCGGCACGAGCTGCGCGATGACGGCGCCGAGTTTCTCGGCCAGCAACAGGTACGGACGCAGCTTCGGCACGTCATCCGGCGGCACGGCCGGGAAGTTGACCGCGTTCCGGATCACACCCTCGAGCAGGTAATCCCGCACATTGATGGCGATCTCGCTGCCCACGAGCTCCTGCGCCTCGCTCGTCGACGCCGCGATATGCGGCGTGGCGACGACCTGGGGCAGCGCGGTCAGGCGTTTGTCGGCCGGCGGCTCCGATTCGAAGACGTCGAGGCCGGCGCCGCCGACGTGACCCGATTCAATCGCATCGGCCAGCGCCGCTTCGTCAATCAGCTCGCCGCGTGCGGTGTTCACGATTCGCACACCCTTCTTGCAGCGTGCCAGCCGCTCCGCGTTCATCACATGATGCGTTTCCGGGAGCGACGGCATGTGCAGCGAGATGAAATCCGCGCGCGCCAGCAGATCGTTCAGCTCGACGAGCGGTGTGCCTGCCGCTTCCGCCGCGCGTGCGGCGATGAACGGATCGTAGGCGACGATTTCCATGCCAAACGCCCGCGCCCGCGCCGCCACCTCGCGGCCGATGCGCCCGAACCCGATGACGCCGAGCAACTTGCCGCGCAGTTCGCTGCCCGTGAACTTCTTCTTCTCCCACTCGCCGCGCTTCATCGAGGCGTCGG
>JAYVYV010000356.1:0-8258 GCA_043783985.1 Acidobacteriota bacterium
ATGGGCGGCCCCGACAGGACGGGTTTGACACCAGCGCGTGATCTCAGGGCTGAGGGCTGAACGTGGTGTTGTCGGAATCGCAGCTCGTCGAAGCCGTGGCGCGCGATCGGGCCGCCGGGCGAACCGTCGCGTTCGCCAACGGCTGCTTCGATCTCCTGCACGTCGGCCACGTGCGCTACCTGCAGGCCGCCGCGGCGCAAGCCGACCGGCTCATCGTCGCCGTCAACGACGATCGATCCGTGGCGGATCTGAAAGGCGGCGGACGTCCCATCCTGCCGGCGTCGGAGCGCGCCGAGCTCGTCTCCTCGCTGCGGTGCGTGCACTACGTCGTCGTGTTCGGCGGCGCGAACGTCGAGCGGCTGCTGCTGCTGGTGAAACCGGACGTGCACTGCAAAGGCACCGACTACACGGCCGAGACGGTGCCGGAGCGGGCGGTGGTGGCCGGATACGGCGGCCGGACGGCGATCGTCGGCGATCCCAAGAGCCACGCGACGCGCGAGCTGCTCGCGCGCATCGCCGCCACCCCGCACCCCGCACCCCGCACCCCGCACTCCACGGACCGCGAGCGGTGAGCCGCTTCCTGATCGTGCGTCTGGGCGCGCTGGGCGATGTGGTCCACGCGATCCCGGTGGCGGCCGCGCTGAGGCGTGCGTTTCCAGACTCCAGGATCGACTGGCTCGTCAGCGCCAAACACCGCGAGATCCTCGACCTCGTCTCCGTCATCGACCGGCGCCTGGTCGTCAACGACCGAGGGGCCGCGTCGGGCGGAATGTCGCTGATCGCCGCGATTGGCGAGCTGCGGCGCTCGCGGTACGACGTGGCGATCGATCTCCAGGGGCTCATCAAGTCGGCGATGCTGGCGCGATCCTCCGGCGCTCCGCGCGTGCTGGGGTTTTCCGCGCGGTACGCGCGCGAGCGCGCCGCCCGGTGGTTCTATACGCAGGCGCACGATCCCGGCCGCGGCGGCCTGTACGATCCGCGTGAAACGCGCCACGTCGTCGACATCAACCTCGGGCTCCTGAGCCTGCTGGGCATCCCGGCGCCGGCGCGCGAGTTTCCGATCGACGCGGTCGACTCGGACGCGGCGCGCAGCGCCCGCGGGCAGACCGGCGGCCGCTACGCGCTGTTGAACCCTGGCGCCGCCTGGCCGAACAAGCGATGGCCTCCCGAGCGCCTGGCGGCGATCGCGACGGAGCTGCTCGCGCGGCATGGGCTGATGTCCGTGGTGTTGTGGGGCCCCGGCGAGGAAGCGCTCGCGGCGCACGTCGTCGCGGGCGCGAAGGGCGCCGCCGTGATCTCGGCCCGGACCACGATCGCCGATCTCGTGGCGCTGGCGCGCGGCGCGGCTCTGATGGTGTCGGGCGATACGGGCCCGACCCACATCGCCGCCGCGCTCGGCACGCCGATCGTCGGCATCTACGGCCCCACGCGACCCGCACGCAACGGTCCGATGTCGCCGCTCGACGTCACCGTGTCGAGAGACGGCGTGTGCCAGTGCCATCATCTGCGGCGCTGCACGCGCGATCGCATGTGCCTGCTCGATATCGAAGTCGCCGAGGTGCTCGACGCGTGCGAGCGGCGGCTGGCCGCGGAGAGCAGGCGTGTCTGAGGAGCGCAGGCCTGAAGGCCTGCGCCACTCGTCGGACGGCGGACGCCACACATCCGGCGGTTTGCGCTACGTGCTGATGGCGACGCTCGCGCGGCTGCGCGTGGCGCTCGGCTTCGTCTTCGGCGTCCTGGTGCTCGTGCTCGCGCAGCCGACGGGCCGATCGCTGGCCGCCGGCATGTCGGTCGCGGCGGTGGGCGAAGCCATCCGCATCTGGGCCGCCGGCCACCTGCGCAAGTCGCGGGAGGTGACGGTGTCGGGCCCGTACCGGTGGTGCGCGCACCCGTTGTACGTGGGCTCGTCGATCATGGGCGTGGGGCTGGCGATCGCGTCGGCCACCGTGCCGGTGGCGCTGCTGATCGCCATCTACCTCGTGGCGACGTTGACCGCGGCGATCAAGAGCGAGGAAGCGTTCCTCCGCCGGACCTTCGGCGATCAATACGAGCTGTACCGCAGCGGCGTGGCGGCGAAGCGGCGCGAGCGCCGCGCCGCCTCGCGCCGGCCCTTCAGCCTCGAGCAAGCGATGGAGAACCGCGAGTATCGGGCCGTCGCCGGCCTCGGCGTCTCCATATTGCTGCTAATCTGGAAGGCAGCGTATAATGGTTTGTTGTGGCGGACAGCCGGAACCTAGGCATGAGGGCGGTTAGCTCAGTTGGTAGAGCACCGGCTTTACACGCCGGCTGTCACAGGTTCGAGTCCTGTACCGCCCACTCAGCAATCATGAGATTTGAGATTGCTGATTTCAGATTGCAGATTGAGCGCGCAGATCGAAATCTCCGGTTGGCCTGACAACCCAATCTGAAATCTGCATTCTGAAATCTGAAATTTCACCGTTCTTGTGGGGTCGTAGTTCAGTTGGTTAGAACGCCGGCCTGTCACGCCGGAGGCCGCGGGTTCGAGTCCCGTCGACCCCGCCAACTCTCTCACGCTCGTTCGGTCGTTGCCGGCGCGACGTCCTCAGGCATCGCGCGGCTCCGCCGCGCTTGGCTCGAGTCCCGTCGACCCCGCCACTCACGTCACGAGTGGCACCCCACACGCTGGCCCGCGACCGCCTCTTAGCGCACGATATAGTCTTAGCGCACGACGTAGATCGTCGAGCTTTTCTGCGCGACCGTCTTTCCCGTTGGATCTTTCGCGACGAAGTTGACCACGTACGGGCCGTTCCCGCGCCATTTCCAGCCCGCGACGTTCACCGATGCTTCTTTGTGCGCGCCGCCGGTGTAATTGTCGGCCATCGTGCTCAACCCTCCACCGTCCACCTGCCAGTACATCCGGTAGTCGGTCAAGGCCATGTTCTCCAGGCGCGCCTTGAACGCCTGGGTCCCCGAAACCTTGGCTCCATCTGTCGGCCACCACACGCTGAGGTTCGTGATCACCGGCGCCACCCCGGTCGCCGACACCAGGTTCGAATTCGCGCTCTCGCCCGCGGAATTCGTCGCCGTCACGACGTAGTAGTACGTGGTCCCGTTGGTCAACCCCGTCAGCGTCACGGCGGTTGTGATCACCCCGGTGGCGACCGGTTGAAAGGGGCCGGCGGCCGTCATCGCGTATTTGACGGTGTATCCCGTCGCGCCGGCCGCGGCCGCCCACGTGAGGTTCACCTGCGCATTTCCGGCAACGGCCGCCAGTGCGGTCGGCGCTGCAGGCACGGTCGCGGTCACGGTCGTGGGCGCGCTGCTGTCAGGCGTCGGCAGCGTGCCTGTTGAACCGCAGCGGCCACTCGCCGATCCCCACGGCACCGCCAGCAACCCCTGCTGAATGAAGCACAGGAACGAGTATTCCTTCTTCGTGTTGCCCAACCCCGAATAGCTGGGGCCGAGCACCGCGAAACCGTCCTCGTCGTTGACCGCCCAGTAGGTCCAGTGCAGATTGCTCACCGCGATTCCCGAGTCGTTCAGCGACGTTTTCGTCGTGAGATAGCTGCTCTGGATGAAATTGACGAGGCTGGTGGTCCACTGACCCTGCGATCCGGCGCCGGACGTGTACAGGTCCGCGTCGGTGTTGCCGGTTCCGAACTCGCCGATGTGGATCGCCGCCTGAGTCACGGCGGTGTGTCCGGTGTTGCCCCACGGATAGGCCGCGTGACCCGGCCATACCGGGTTGACGCCGCCCGGAACGTTGAGATGCGCCCAGTACTTCTTCCACGTGTCCGCCAGGCTCGAGGACGAGCAGCCGGACGCGTAGCAGGTGCTGGCGTTGAACCACGGCTCGCGGTACAGACTCGGACCGTAGTCGTGAATCGAGTACACCAGCTGGTTGTAGACCGGGCTCCCCAGTTGGGTGGCGTCCCCGCCCGCGTTCAACAGCACGGGTGCGCCGGGATTCGTGCTGTTCCCGTTCACGCCCATCAGGTTGCCGCCCCACCAGTAGTAATCGGCCGCACCGCCCGCCGCGGTGGCACCAGCGCTCGGGTATTGACTGACCCCTTCCACGAGAATGAGCGGAAGCTCCCATCCGTTTCTGACCGCCGCTCCGAAGATCGTCGTCGCAGCCCGCGCCGCCGCCAGCCGCCAGTCATGGCAGGTCGAGGACGCCACGCAGGTCGGCGCGAAGGGATTGGGATTCGGATTGACGTTTGGATCGATGCCATCGCCCGACCCCCACGTCGCGGCGCTGAGATACGCGCCCGACGGCGTGTGCGGCTCGTTCCGCAGATCGAAACCGACGACCGTGGGAGCGCCATCCGACGCAAAGGTATTCACCCGGATGGCGTCGGCGGTTCCCAGCGTCTGGCCGATGCCGTGCAGCCATTCCTGCACGCTGACCCAGTCGCGAATCCACGACTGCTCGGGGTAGCCGGTGGCGTACCACAGCCCGTTCTCCTGGGCGGAGTTGCCGGCGTTCGACCGATGGTTGTCGAGGATGACGTGCATGCCGATCGAGCCGGCATAATTGACGATCATCGCCATGATGTCGCGCGCGTGCTTGCCGCTGCACGTCGGGCATCCGGCGGTCTGGGTGGCCAGCGGCACAGGATTGGTCTCCCAGAGCTCATTGGAAAATGGAAGCCTGATGGTGCCGTAGCCGTACTGCTTGATCTCGTCGAGGATGTAGACGTAGTCCCTGGTCGACAGTCCGTGTGCGACGTTGGCCGTCGTTTCGAAGCCGTACCAGTTGATGCCGTTGACGACGAAGTCACTCCCGCCGGGCGTGACGATCTTCGTTCCGCTCGTCGTCCAGCCCGGAGGCGTCTGGGCTGTCGCGGCCGAGACACTCATCAGGGAGATGAACGCGACGCCCGCAGCGGACCGGATGACGTCTGACGCGCGCCGGCCGCCGCGTGCAGCGCGGCGGCGATCGGGGACGTCGTTGCGCCGTCGATCGGGAGGATTCGTGCCCGGCGAGAAAGCTGCGCCAGAACAAGCAGAGCTGTATGAAATGTGATTCATGTCGGTGCCGTTGTGAGCAACGGTGTCGCCAGGATTTACGCCCTCGAAACCACCCGATTTTCATGGACTATTTCCAGTAGAGGTCGCGTGAACCCGGAGATCTGACATACACATCCGTGGGCAATCTGACGAAAGTGATCGAGTTCGAAGAGATACAGTGCGCGGCTCCTATCAGCTCTGTAACTCGACCGTATAAATCCGAGTGTCGGCAGGACACCTGTTCGAGGGATTGACTGGAACGCTGAGCTCGGCGTAGGCTCCGTCGCACTTTCCAAAGGGAGCCGCTCATGACCACACACCGACTTTTGTGCGCGATGACCGTCGCCACTCTAGCCGCAGCCGCCGGCGTAACGCTGGTGCGCAGGCCTGCGCCGCGTGATCAGCGCCCGATCGATACCAATGTGTTTCGCGCGGAGCACGCCCGGCCCAAAGTCGGTGAGCCCGGCGACGAGACCGTCGAAGCGCTGAACGCGGCGGAGGAGTATGCCCAGGCGCGCACGGCGCCGGGCTTGGTACTCCCGGGCGCCTACTCGGCCGCGTTCACCGCTTTGAGCGGCCTGCCTGTCACGGCAGGCACGTGGGCCGAAGAGACCAACCGGCCGTACAACTCGGACGATCCTCGATACCGCGATCCGTTCTTCTCCAACTCGAGCGGCGGTGCCGGACTGGTGAGCGGCCGGGTGACCGGCCTTGCCACGATCGGCAGCGCGCTCTACGCGGGCGGCGCCGACGGCGGCGTATTCCGATCCACCACCGGCGGCGGGACGTGGACGCCGATGACCGACGGGCTCCCGACCTTGTCGGTCGGCGATCTTCGCGCCGCCTCGGACGGCGCGCTCTGGCTGGCGACAGGCGAAGGCAACACCGGCGCGACGTCCTACGTCGGCTCGGGCGTGTACCGCCTCGCGAAGCCGGCCGCCGGCGTGTTTTCCGCCTCCGATCGCGTCGGCGGCACCGAGCTCGAAAGCACGTTCATCCATCGTCTGAAGTTCGACGATGCGGGGGGCGTGTATGCGGCCACGTCACGCGGCGTCTGGAAGCACTCGGCGACGACGAAGAACGGCAGCTGGACGCGCGTGCTGTACCCGGTGGCCGATCCCATTGTGAACGGCGTCGCCCGCCCGGATCTGCAGTCGCCCTACAACAACATCTGCAACGACGTGGCAATCCAGCCGAACACCGCCGGATCGCTCGTCATTGCCAACTGCGCGTGGCGCGGCGGCGCGAGCTATAACGGCTTCTACCTCTCGACCGACGGCGGCGCCACGTTTACGAAGATCAACCCGCTCGGCGCGCTGAACCCGCAGGACATCGGCCGATCGCAATTCGCGTATTCGATTGATGGGTCCCAGCTGTACGCCACCGCGGAGTCGATCGTTCGTTACACGAACACGCCCAATACGACGCTGTCGGGCGTCTATCAATCGTCGTCCGGCGTCGTCGGTCCGTGGAACAAGATCGCCGATTCGCAGAAGCTCGCCTCGTCGGGCTCGGCGCTCAAGACTTATCTCGGGTTCCGCCCCGGCGTGCAGGCCTGGTACAACCAGGTGCTTGCGGTCGATCCGGGCGACGCCTACCATGTCTACGTCGGCCTCGAGGAGATTTTCGAAACGCGCGATGGCGGCGTCTCGTGGCAGGCGACGGGGCCGTACTGGAATTTCGAGTTCCCGTGCTGGTCGATTTTCGACACCTCCAACACGTGCAATCAGACGGTCCATCCCGACCAGCATTCGATCGCCTTTGGCGGCGGCAACGTGTACGTCGGCGACGATGGCGGCGTCTACACGCGTCCGATCAACGGCCAGGCCGACAGTTCGGGACACGCGACCGACTGGCGCAGCCTCAACGCGAACCTTCGGACGCTGCAGTACTACTCGGTGGGCGTCGGCAAGGTGCCCGGCGGCGTGGCCGTGGCGGGCGGCCTGCAGGACAACGGCGGATCGCTGCTGCTGCCGGGAGATCGCGCGGGCAGCGGCGTCATGGGATCGCCCTTCGGCGGGGATGGCGGCGACATCATCGTCGACCCGGATGACGGGTGCAAGATTCTCGACGAGTACGTGTTCCTCACGCTCTGGCTGACCGAGAGCTGCGGCAGGAGCGACGGCAGCGTCCACGCGATCCGCGACGTGTCGGTCACCGATCCGAGCCCCCGTTTCACGGCGCCGTTCCGCGCCGACGGCGCCAACAAGAACCTGTGGATCGCCGGTGGACGCTACTTGTGGAAGAACGGGAAGGGCTTCGCCATCCAGTCCGGGACGGAGTGGAAATCCCTCTTCGACAACGGCCTGGGCCATTCCACCACGGCGATCGCCGTGCAGAACGGCGTCGTGTATTCGGCGTGGTGCGGACCCTGCAACAACAACGGTTTCGCCCGCGGCGTATCGGCGAACACGGGCGGAACATTTCGCCAGCTCGCCCTGCCGTCGAATCTGCCGAACCGCTACGTCTCGGCCGTCGCGATCGATCCGGCGGACGCGAGCGGCAACACGGCGTATCTGGGATTCAACGGTTTCTCGCGCCGCTGGACGGAGGGTCCGGGCGCGGGCATCGGCCACATCTGGAAGACGACCGATGGTGGCGCCACGTGGACCGACGCCAGCGGCAACCTGCCCGACGTGCCGGTGAACGACATCGTCATCAGCGGCGGCACGCTGGTCGTCGCGACCGACCTCGGCACGGTGGTCTCGTTCAACGGCGGAGCCGCGTGGTCTCGTCTGGGCGGCAACCTGCCCTACACCACCGTGATGGATCTCCACCTGGGTCCTGACGCGCGGCTCTATGCCGCCACGCACGGGCGCGGCATCTGGTCCATCGCGAAGCCGTGACGTTGCGGCCGCAGAGGCGGGGCTCGGTGACCGCAGGGACGGCCCCCGTGGTCAGCGCGCATGCCGAGGTCACCGTCAAGCCCGCGGCCGGCACCGGCGGAGACAGATAACAGACCGCGGAGGTCACGGATTCGCACGGAGCAGCGGAGCCACGGAATGTATTCCGGGAGAGTCGATTCTCCGTTACTCTGTTACCCCGTGTTGATTCGTTCCCTCCGTTCCCAATCGGACGCCCATCCACAGTGAAGGTGCTCAAGTTCGGCGGATCCTCGCTGTCGACCCCGGCGACGATCCGCGACGTCGGACGCATTCTGCTCGCCGCTCGCCGCCGCGGGCCGGTCATCGGCGTCGTGTCGGCATTCCAGGACGTCACCAATCAGCTGCTCGAATGCGCGCGCCTTGCCGAGCGCGCCGACGGCGCCTTCGAAGAGGCGTTCG
>JAYVYV010000357.1:0-3175 GCA_043783985.1 Acidobacteriota bacterium
AAGTCGGCCCACGCGTGCGGAACGCGCTCGAGCAGCACCCTGCCGTCGCGCGCGATTTCGAATCGCAGTTGCGGCGGCGAGTCAGTGAGGTCGACGATGTCGACGGCCCGTCCGGCCGCGCGTCCCAGCGCGGCTTCCACCTGGGGCCGCGAGTCTCCGTCGTCGAGGCTGATTCCCAGGTCGACGTCGCTTCGCGGCTGTCCCGTCCCTCGCGACATCGAGCCGAACAGGACCAGGAGACGGAGGCTCGACAACGACGCGGCGACGCGCATCAAGTCATCCTCGAGCGTAACGTCGTCGCTCATACGAGCGTGATATTAGCCCGGGTGGGGTGCCGATCGCAGCCGGAATTGCGCGGCCAAGCGCTAATGGTGATTGGCGTCCAATGTCTCGGCGTTCTCGGCGCTCTCCGCGGTTCCTTCTCGTGCTATTGCGCCGGCGCGGTTCCCGCCGCCTTCGGCGCCGCCGTCGTGATGTCGTTGAAGTTCAGCACGGTGTTGAGCAGCATGTTGAACTCGCCGAAATTCTGCCACCGGTAGCACGGGTTGCCGGCGAACATGATGATGCGGCCCTTGCCCGACGCCTGATCGACGATCGCGGCGCGGTTCCGGATCTCGTTCGCGCCGCGCATCAGGCCGCTCAGCACGTGCTCGTCGCCACCCGGGTAGCGCATCAGCACCCCCTGCGGCGTCGGAGGCGGTGCCGCCGGCGGGCCGTCCGCGACCGAATTCGCGTCCGTCCGCACGCTCAGCAGCGGTCCGCCGCCGTAGCGCACGGGAATCATCTTCTTGTCGTACCCGTAGAAGATCGGGCTCTCCGGCTGCAGGATCTCCGCGTCGATGATCGCGCCAGGCGAGTAGAACTGGGCGGAGGTGCGCGCCGCATCCACCTTCGGCGCGATCCCGAACTCGGCCGGGAAGAAGCTCGCCGCGCCCAGCGTCACCAGAACGCCCCCCGCCTTCGCGAACTTGTCGATCTCCGCGACGCCTTCGAGCCCCATCCCGCCGGTGATATCGTCCGATTCGCCGTACATCCCGAGATACTTGAACTGTTCGCTCTTCTTGTAGGCGATTGGCGTTCCGCGCGAATCGAGGTCGAACACCAGCCGCTTGCCGCTCCCCGACTGGTGCGGGATGACGATGACGTCGTACGCGTTCTTCAGGTTGCCCTCGCGGACCCGCTCCTTGTAGATCAGGTCGTACGGCAGCTCGAACGTGTCGAAGGCGAACCGCACCCAGCCGACGTCCTGCGTGCTGCCCCACGTGCTGTAGACGGCGACCCGCGGCAGGTCGAGATCGTGCATCGGCACCTGCGGCGCCGACGCGAGGCCGACCGCCGTCAGTCCCAGCGCTTCGACCGCCGGCCGCACGTGCGCCACATCGCCGCTGACGATGAAGGATCCTGCCGGGAACGTGGCGCCACCCTGAGTGAACGCCTTCTCGGCCGCTTGCACCTTCAGATCCTTCAGGCGATAACGCAGCGTGATCATGTTGTTCGAGCCGTAGTGCGCGACCGCGAACAGGGAACCGGCGCCGGTAAGCGTGCCGGCGAGCTTGACCTCGGTCACGGGCGTCACCGCGACGTCGAGCACCGCCTTGTCGCTAATCTCTTTGACGTCTGTCTGGCTCATCATCCCCATCGTCCACGACGCATCGTCGTAGGTGCGGGTGACGGGATCGGGGTAGGTCTGCTTCTCGAGCAGCGTCTTGGCGAGCCGGCCGTACGGTTGGTCGCGTTTGATGACGTACGACCCGGCGGGGAAGGCGCCCTCCTTCAGTCGCACTTCGGACTTCGCACGGCCTACCTCGATTCCCTGGACGCGGAGCATGTTGACGAGCCGCGCGACGCGCGTCGTATCGCGCTGGCCGGCCGGGATGATGAAGCCGGCGATGGCGTCCTTACGGCCTGCGTCCACCGAGTTGCGCGACTTCTGATAGAAGTTCTCGAGGATCACGTTCGGGAAGGCCGCGGTGTACTGGAGCGCCGTCAGCACGCCCGTCTCGCCGTAGTTCGTGTTGTTGCGCAGCGACCAGTCGAAATCGCCGGTGGCCGGCCACGGACGAAACCAGTCGCGCAGCGCCTGGTTGCTGCGTCCTGCGGTGACCGCCGCGGCATCGGGCGCCGCGCCCGGCCCACCCGCCCGCCCCGAGGCGGTCGAAGGGGCGTCGGACGGCGCATTCGGATTGCCGAGGCGCAGCTTGGTCGTGTTCGCGCCGCTGGTGCCCTGGATTTCGTACATCCGGATCATGCCGTTGTGGTTCGACGACATGAACGCGAGGTAGCCGGGGGACCACATGTCGACGTAGCCGTGCGTCCAGACGCCGGGCATACCGTATTTCGCCATCTGCGCCATCTCGAAGTTCGCCATCATCGGCAGCTCGCCGTAGAGGATCGGATCGAGGTTCGGGTTGTGCGGCGCCTGGCCGCTGAAGGTGTACAGCAGGGTCTGCGCCTGATGCAGGTCGTGCATGATCGGCGGGTGCCACTGCAGGTACCAGTCGAGTAGCGCCTTCATCTCGATCTGCGAGTAGTTGATGTCGCGGTTGTCGTCGTGAAAGATGTACTTGCCCCAGTAGGGCACGCCTGCGCCGGTGGTGCGCCCGTCGGTTTCGTTGATGCCGTACTTGTAGTACCAGTCGACGTTGCGATCGCGGCCGTCGGGATCGGCAACGGGTGTGATCGAGACGATGACGTTGTCTCTGATTTTTCTGACCAGGGCCGAGTCCTCGACCGCGACGCGAAACGCCAGCTCCATCAGCATCTCCGATGGCCCGACCTCGCCGCTGTGGAGGCCGCCCGACAGGTGATAGATCGGCTTGGCCCTGGCGACGATGTCCTTCGCCTGTGCGTCGCTGATCGCGCGCGGGTCGGCGAGCTGCGCCAGGTAGCCGCGATAGGTCTCCAGGTTCTTGATCGACTCATCCGCGCCGACGAAGACGACGACGAGGTCGCGCCCTTCGTTGCTCTTGCCGATGGTGATCACCTTGACGCGCGGCGAGGCGGCGGCGAGGGCGCGGTAGTACTTGAGGATGTCCGCGTAGTAGGTCAGTTTCTTCGGTTCGCCGATGTGGTGGCCGAGGATGTCTTTAGGCGACGGCACCCCGGCCCCTTTGGGCAGGTGATCCACCAAAGGGCTGCTGAATTCCGGCTTGGTCGTCCACTCCCTGACCGAGCG
>JAYVYV010000358.1:0-3173 GCA_043783985.1 Acidobacteriota bacterium
GATGACGCCTGAGCGCTGGGCGGAGGTCGACGAGCTTTATCACGCGGCGCTGGCGCGGACCGGAGACGCCCGCGCCGCGTTTCTCGCGGAGGCGTGTGCGGACGATGCCGCGCTGCGACGGGAAGTCGAGTCGCTTCTGGCGCAGGCGCCAGGCGCCACGGGGTTTTTGAGCACGCCGGCCGCAGCGCGCGCCGACGATCGCGCCGCACAGGAACCGGCCCGCACGGCCGAGCCGCCGGCACGCACCTTCTCCGAGCTCGTCGTCTCGGCGGAGTCGGTGATCGGCCTGCAGACGGAAACTCGCGTGTCGTCCGAGTCGGCGCGCGTGGAAGATCGCGTCGAAGCGCGCGTGACCCGCGACGTAAAGGTGGGCGACCGCGTCGCGGTTCCGGCCGGCGCGCGGGCGCTCGGCTCGGTGATGCAGGTCGAGCGCGGCGGCAAGTTCAAGGAGCGCGCGCGGCTCGGCATCCGGTTCCATACGCTGGTCCTGGCCGACGGCACGCGGATCCCGATTTCGACGGAAACGATCTTCCGCGAGGGCGAGGCGCCCGGCAACAGCGTCCCGTCGAAGGTCGGCGGCGCGGCCGTCGGCGGCGCCATCCTGGGTGCGATTCTGGGCGGTGCGAAAGGCATGGCGATCGGCGCGGCCGCCGGCGCCGGCGCCGGCACGGCTGCCGTCGCGGCGGGCGATCGCAGTCCGGCGACGCTGCCGGCCGGCACGTCCATGACGGTGCGAATCATCCAGCCGATCACCGTCACCACCGACAACAAGTAAGGCTTAACGTCCCGTCACGAACCCATGCGCGGCTGCATCGACACCCCTGCTCGGTGTCGGAGTTCGGTGTCGGAGTTCCCCGCTGAACCTTTCCCGGTCTGACACCGTCATACCTTGTGACACAAGGTATGCCCCACGACATCTGGCGGGAACAGCTTCGGCGCGGCGGTCTGGATCTGGCGATCCTGCTGACCGTCTCAACCGGTCCGCGCTACGGCCTCGCAATCATCCAGCACCTCGAAGCGTTCACCGACCTCGTCGTCACCGAAGGGACGATTTACCCGATCCTCGGCCGGCTCACGCGCGAGGGGCTCCTCGAGGCGCAGTGGGTCGAAGGCGAAGCGCCGCACCCGCGCAAGTACTACCGTCTCACGCGCGAGGGTGCAACCCGGCTCGCGGACATGAAGCGCGAGTGGCATGCGTTCGCGGAGAAGATCGACCGGCTGATCACCGCGTCAGAAGGGACCGGAAGTGAATCTGACTGAAACCGGCGAGTCGCGCCTGAACGGCTACCTGTTCGTCCTCGAGCGATCACTCCGGAGCTTTCTGCCGCCCGAGGCCGTCCGCGACGCCGTGAGGGAAATCGAGTCGCACCTGCGCGAGCGCGTGCTGTCAATCGACGGCGCACCGAACGAGCGCGACGCGCTCGAAGGAATTCTCGCCCAGCTCGGCCCGCCTCTGCGCGTCGCACAGGCGTACTCGGCCGAGCGCACGATCGACGAGGCGGTCACGACGGGGCGTCTCGTTCCCATCGTGCGCGCGGTGGGTCACCTGGCCGCCACCACGGTGACCGGGTTTTTCGCGGCGCTCGGACTGCTCACCGGCTACCTCACGGCCTTTGCGTTCTTCGCGCTCGCGGCGCTGAAACCGATCTTCCCCACCAACGTCGGCCTTCAGTACGTCGGCGGTTTTCCCATCGGCCTCGGCGCTCACTTTCCGCTGACGCCGGGGACGGAGTTGGGTGGCGGCTACTGGGTGATTCCGTTCGCGCTGTTCTGCGGGCTGGGTATTTTTGTCGGCACGCATCGCGGCGCGCGCCGCTTCCTCGCCTGGTGGCGGAAACGTCGTGTTTCGTAGCATGATGTGAGTGTCTTTTCACAGGAGTCATCCATGCGTCTGCATTCGTCACCCTTCGTCGTGGTTCTCGTTCTCGCAGCCGTCTTCGGCAGCCGGCAGGCCGCCGCGCAAAACGTGACCAAGCCGACGGTGCCCGGCGCCGCCAACTTCGCCAGACTCGAAACGACGGTCGCCTGCGGCGGCGCGACGACTCCCGAAGCCGTGCCCGAGCTCAAGAAGATGGGGTTCGCGTCAATCATCAACCTGCGGCTGCCGTCGGAACCGGGCGCCAACGTCGAAGGCGAGGCCGCGGCAGCGAAGACCGCCGGCATCAACTTCTTCAACATCCCGTTCAGCGGCGCCAACCCGGATCCCGCGGTCGCCGACCAGTTCCTCTCAACGGTCACCGCGAAGAGCAACGAGCCCGCCTACATCCACTGCGCCGCCGGCAATCGCGCCGGCGCGATGTGGATGATCAAACGCCTCGTCGTCGATCACTGGGACACCGACACGGCGTTCGCGGAAGCGACCGCGCTCGGGCTCACCAGCCCCGCGCTGAAACAATTCGCGATCGACTACGCGCAGACGCACAAGCGCTGACGCGTCAGGTATTTCCCTTACACCTCATCGTTACCTGAGGGGTACGTCGATTGCAGCTCCTTTCAATCGAAGGAGCAAATATCGATGAAGCGTGGTATTACATCTCTCATCCTGTGCGGAGCGATCGCGGTGGTTCTCACGCCGGTGCAGGCGCGCGCCGACGGGTTCGTCACGCCGTGGGTCGGCACGGCCTTCGGCAACAGCAACAACATCAAGAACGGACAGACAACGGTTGGCGTCAGCGCCGGTGTCATGGGCGCCGGCATCATCGGGGGCGAGGCGGACTTCGGGTGGAGCCCGAGCTACTTCGGCACGAAGAGCGACTTCGGCAACAACACCGTGATGACCCTCATGGGCAACGTCATTCTCGGCGTGCCGGTCGGCGGACAGCATGGCGCGGGGATCCGGCCGTATGCGGTGGGCGGTATCGGCCTCATCCGTACGCAGATTGACGGCGGCTCGCTGACGAGGTTGGCTTCGGCGTCTTCGTCGAACAACATGTTCGGCTGGGATGCCGGCGGCGGCGTAATGGGCTACTTCAGCGATCACGTCGGCCTTCGCGGCGACGTGCGGTACCTGCGCGCGACCAGCGACCTCAACAGCGGCATCAGGAGCCTCGATCTCAACGGTGATCGTCTGCATTTCTGGCGCGCGTCGATCGGCGTCGTCATCCGCTAACCGTCGACCCTCCAGATCTCGCGCCATGTCTCGCCCTCGTCATCGGTGACGAGGGCGACGATGC
>JAYVYV010000359.1:0-8200 GCA_043783985.1 Acidobacteriota bacterium
GACTTCCAGTACCCGACGGCGAGACCCGCGAGATACGCGGCGCCGAGCGCCGTCGTCTCGGTGATCGCGGGGCGCACCACCGGCACGCCGAGCAGATCCGCCTGGAACTGCATCAGCATGTCGTTGGTCGCCGCGCCGCCGTCCACGCGCAGCTCCTTCAACGCAATGCGCGCGTCGGCCGCCATGGCGTCGAGCAGATCGGCCACCTGATACGCGATGCTCTCGAGCGCCGCCCGCGCGATGTGCCCGGATGACGTGCCCCTCGTGATGCCGACGATGGTGCCGCGCGCGTACGGATCCCAGTGCGGCGCGCCAAGTCCGGCGAACGCCGGAACGAGATACACGCCGCCGTTGTCGCTGACGCTTGCCGCGAGCGGCTCGATCTCGGCCGCCGTGCGGATCAGGCCGAGGCCGTCGCGGATCCACTGCACGACCGCGCCGCCGATGAACACGCTGCCTTCGAGCGCATACTCCGTGCGCCCGCCGATCTGCCACGCCACCGTCGTCACGAGCCGCTGCGTCGATCGCGTCGGCGTCGTGCCGATGTTCTGCAGCAGGAAGCAGCCGGTGCCGTAGGTGTTCTTGGACATTCCGGGGTGACGGCACATCTGTCCGAAGAGCGCGGCCTGCTGATCGCCGGCGATGCCCGCAATCGGGACGCTCTCGATCCCGAGCGTGTCCGAGACGGTGCCGTAGACCTCGCTCGACGACCGCACGGCCGGCAGCATGCTCGCCGGAACACCGAACAGTGTCAGCAGCTCGTCGTCCCACTGCAGCGTGTGGATGTTGAACAGCATCGTGCGCGACGCGTTGCTGACGTCGGTGATGTGGCGCGCGCGGCCGGTCAGCTTCCACACCAGCCACGAGTCGACGGTGCCGAACGCGAGCATGCCGGCGTCGGCGCGCGCCTTCGCGCCGGGGACGTTGTCGAGAATCCAGCGGACCTTGCTCGCCGAGAAGTACGCGTCGATGAGCAGACCGGTCTTCGCCTGAATCGTCTCGCCTGCGCCTTGTGCCTTCAGCCGCTCGCAGTAGTCGGCGGTGCGGCGGTCTTGCCAGACGATCGCGTTGTAGACCGGCTCGCCCGTCTCCCGATCCCAGACGATCGTCGTTTCGCGCTGGTTCGTGATGCCGATGGCGGCCAGTTCCTTGGGCCGCACCTGCGCCCGGCCGAGCGCCTCGATGGCGACGCCGATCTGGGACGCCCAGATCTCGCCCGGATCGTGTTCCACCCAGCCGGCGGTGGGGAACATCTGGGTGAACTCCTTCTGGGCGACCCCGCGGATGGCGCCGTCGTGGTCGAACACGATGGCCCGCGAGCTGGTCGTGCCCTGATCGAGTGCGAGGATGTATGGCATGCGCGCTCACTATACAATGCGCCCATGCAAAGGGGACTGCTGCGCGAGATGCTGGCCGAGTTCTTGGGCACGTTCGTCCTGATCGTGTTCGGCGTCGGGGTCGTCGCCCAGGTCGTATTGAGCAAGCACACGGCGGGGGATTTTCTCTCGATCAACATCGCCTGGGGCCTGGCGGTGACGATGGGGTGTTACGTGTCGGCGGGGGTGACGGGCGCGCACCTGAATCCGGCGGTCACGCTGGCGCTGGCCGTACACCGCAAGCTGCCATGGGGAAAGGTGCTGCCGTACACGGTATCGCAGGTCGCGGGCGCGTTCGTGGCGTCGGCGGTCGTGTTCCTGACCTATCACGAAGCCCTCAACGCGTTCGACGGCGGCGTGCGGCAGGTGCTGGGCGCTCAGGGGACCGCCGGCATCTGGGCGACGTATCCGCAGCCGTTCCTGAGCACGTTCCCCGGCGGCTTCATCGACCAGGTCGTGGGCACGGCGCTGCTGGTCGGCGTGATCTTCGGGATCACCGACAGCCGCAACTCGCCGGCGCCCGCGGGGCTGGCGCCGGTGGTGGTCGGACTCCTGGTCCTCCTGATTGGCGCGACGTTCGGTTTCAACGCCGGCTACGCGATCAATCCCGCGCGAGACTTCGGACCGCGCCTGTTCACGTTCGTGGCGGGGTGGGGCGGCGAGGTGTTCCGCGCCGGCAACGCGTGGTGGTGGGTGCCGATCGTGGCCCCGTGCGTCGGGGGCGTCATTGGAGGCTGGGCCTACGATGCGTTCGTGGGCCATCGTTTCACGACCGACTGACAATCGAAGGGGCCGACCCGCGCGTCGGCCCCGGCCGAACTCCGACACCGAACTCCGACACCGCCGAACTCCGACACCGAACTCCGACACCGCCGAACTCCGACACCGAACTCCGACACCGCCGAACTCCGACACCAAACTCCGACACCGAACTCCGACACCGCGCCTATCGCGGTGGGCATCTGATTTGCAGTCCACCTCGACGATGAAAACAGACATCGGTCGTGGCGTCTTTCTGCTGGCAGCGGCTCTTGGAAGCTGGCAGTGTTCGCGATCCAGCTCGACCACGCCACCGCCCATTCCGCCTGTGACCAGCTCAGCACTCCAGGCGGCGATCACGGCCAAAAGCGCCCCATTCGTAGACGACGGCGAGCGCGGCCTGCATGCGTGGCAGGAGGCGCAGCGGTTCTACAAACAGAACGGTTATCAGCTCGTGTGGAGCGACGGCGCCCACCCTCGCGGAACGCTGGATGGCCTGATCGCCGCCCTTCGCGCCGCCGACCAGGACGGCCTGGAGCCGGGCGACTATCATGTCGACGAGCTGGATGCCGCCCGCCGCGCCTCGCTGAACGCCGACAAGGCCATGGACCTCGATCTGCGCGCGACCTACACGTATCTCCGCTACGCGTCGGATCTGAGCCACGGCACCATCGATCCGGAAGACATCAACGCGGACTGGCACGCCACGCCGCGCACCATCTATCTGCGCGACGCGCTGCAGGCTGGGCTGGCCGGGAACAGCATCGGCCCGTCGCTGGCCGGCCTCGCCCCGCATTCCGCGCAGTATCTGGGGCTGAAACACCAGCTCATGCTCGCGCGTCAGAAACAGGATACGCCGGCCGTCGACCAGATCGTGATGAACATGGAACGTTGGCGCTGGCTCCCGGACGATCTCGGTCCGCGGTATCTGCTCGTCAACATTCCGGCGTTCCGCCTCGATGCGATCGAAGACGGCAAGAGCGTCCTCGACATGAAAGTGGTCACCGGCAAGAAGACCAGCCCGACCCCGGTCCTGTCGGATCGGATGACGTCGGTGGTGTTCAGCCCGTACTGGAACATCCCGCAGGACATCGTGCAGAAGGAGATCCTGCCGAAGATCGCCAAGGATCCCGCCTATCTCGACAAGAACAACATGGAAGCGGACGAGAAGGGCAACTACCGCCAGCGTCCCGGCAAAGGCAATTCGCTCGGGCAGGTGAAGTTCCTCTTCCCGAACCACTACAACGTGTATCTCCACGACACGCCGGCGCAGTCGCTCTTCGAGCGCATCGAGCGCGACTTCAGCCACGGGTGCGTTCGCCTCGACGAGCCGATGAAGCTCGCGCAGTACGTGCTACGCGGGCAGCCCGAGTGGACCGACGAGAAAATCACCGCGGCGATGCAGGCGGGCACGGAGCGGGCGGTCCCCTTGAAGCAGCCGCTGCCGATCTACCTCGTGTACTTCACCGCGTGGGAAGAAGACGGAGTGCTGAAGACGGTGCCCGATGTCTACGGAATCGATCGCCGGCACACCGCGGCGGCCTCGGGTCAATGATTCTCCGGCGCCTGCTGCTCACCGCGTGGCTGGTCCCGGCGGCCGTCGCCGCCGGCGCTGCCGAGACATTCGACACGAAAACCGCATCCTTCGCGATCACGTTTCACGACGAGACCTCCGCCTATCGCGACACGGCCGTCGTCGTCATGCCTGGCGCGCCCGTGGTGTTCAACGCGGTCGGCGGACCGGTCGGCGACTACGACGCGGCGACCGCCGCGGGCACGCTGGTGCGGCAGGGCACCCATCAATGGCGTTGGACCGCGCCGGATCGTCCAGGCACGTATCTGATCACGTTCGACGGCCCCGCCAGGAAGGACGCGATTGCGGTGCACGCGTTCGTGATGGTGCCCGCCTCCGCAGTGCGGGACGGGCTGCTCAACGGCTATCGCATCGGCGAGTACCCGGCGCCGCCGCTCAAGGGCAACCCGCTCTACCAGCCGCCCCGCGGCTTCATCGAGGTGACGAAGGAGAATCAGGACACGAAGCTGTCCCCGCACTTCACGCTGAAGCAGTTTCTGTGCAAGGAAGACGCAACCAAGAGCTTTCCGAAGTACGTGCTGTTCAAGGAGCGGCTCCCGTTGAAGCTCGAAGCGGTGCTCGAGCGGGTGAACGCGATGGGATTCAAGGTGGACACGCTCCACGTGATGAGCGCGTTCCGCACGCCGTTCTACAACCACGCCATCGGCGACGTGAAGTACAGCATGCACCAGTGGGGCAGCGCGGCCGACGTCTACGTCGATCCGGCGAATAAGGATCGGATGGCCGATCTGAACGGCGACGGCCAGATCGACATCCAGGACGCGAAGTTCCTGTACGACGAAATCGAGCGAATGCTCGGAACGAAGGATCTCGCGCGCTTTCAGGGGGGCATGGGCTACTATCCCGCCAACTCCGCGCACCCGCCGTTCGTGCACGTCGACGTCCGCGGCACGGCCGCGCGGTGGAAAGGGTAGAAGGAATGTACCAAGTGGGAATTTACACATGAGAACGTACCAGTGAGAAGCGCCGCGATCGCGTGCGCGCTCGCGGCGGTCGTGCTCGCACCGGCGCGCGAGGCGCGCGCCTATTCGGTCCTCGCGCACGAGGCGAACATCGACGCGCTCTGGGACACGAGCCTGCGCCCGCTGCTGGCCCGCCGCTATCCCCAGGCCACGAGAGACGAGGTCGCGCAGGCGCGCGCGTACGCCTACGGGGGCGCGGTTATTCAGGATCTTGGCTACTACCCGTTCGGGAGCCATTTCTTCAGCAACCTGGTGCACTACGTCCGGACGGGTGACTTCGTCGAGGCGCTGCTCCGCGAGTCGCACGACGTCAACGAGTACGCCTTCGCGCTCGGCGCCCTCGCCCACTACACGGCCGACAACGTCGGCCATCCGGAAGTGAACCGCGCCGTCGCGCTGATGTATCCCAAGCTCCGCGCGAAGCACGGCGACTCGGTCACTTACGCCGACTCGCCGGCGACCCACGTGCTCGTCGAGTTCTCGTTCGACGTCGTGCAGGCCGCCAGCGGCGCCTACGTATCGGACATGTATCAGAGCTTCATCGGCTTCCAGGTGGCCAAGCCGGTCCTGGAACGCGCGTTCCTCGCCACCTACGGCCTGGAGATGAAGGACGTGTTCCTGACCGAGGACCTCGCGATCGGCTCGTACCGGCATGCCATCGGCCAGACGATCCCCGAGATCACGCGCATCGCCTGGCGCGACAAGCACGAGGAGATCCAGAAGGTGAACCCCGGCGCGGCGGAAGAAAAATTCGTCTTCAACCTGTCGCGTCAGGAATACGACAAGGCCTACGGCACGCAGTACGAGAAGCCGGGCCTGATGGCCCGGTTTCTGGCGCTCCTCTACAGGCTGCTGCCGAAGATCGGCCCGCTTCGGCCGCTGCAGTTCAAGACGCCGACCAAAGAGGCTGAGGCGCTGTTCCTCGAAAGCTTCAAAGGCACCCGCGAGCGATACCGGGCCGCGCTCGATACGCTGGCCAGCGGCCGCCTCGACCTGCCCAATACCGATTTCGACACGGGCAAACCGACCGCCCACGGCGAGTACACGCTGGCCGACGAGACGTACGCCGTGCTGCTGGATCGGCTGACCGGCCACCGGCTCGCCGCTGTCCCAGACGACCTGCGCGCCAACATCAACGCCTTCTACGCCGCCGCGCCGAACCGGTTCTCCGACAAGAAGGAACGGAAGCGCGCGGACCAGGTGCGCAAGAAGCTGGCGCTGCTCAACGGACGGTGACGTTCGGCGTTCGACGTTCGACGTTCGGCGTTCGACGTTCGACGTTCGGCGTTCGGCGTTCGGCGTTCGACGTTCAACGTTCAACGTGCGACGTTCGGCGTTCGACGTTCGACGTTCGACGTTCGACGTTCGGCGTTCGGCGTTCGGCGTTCGACGTTCAACGTGCGACGTTCAACGTTCAAACGACCACGCCGTTGCGTAGCCGCAGGATGCGCGTCGCGAAGTCGCGCGCGAAATCTTCGTCGTGGGTCGAGACGATCAGCGTTCGCTGCTGGCGCTGCAGCCCTTGCAGCAGCGCGCCGAGCTCGGCCCGGCGCTCGGGATCGAGCGACGCGGTGGGCTCGTCCATCAGCAGCACCGGCGGATCGACGGCCAGCGCGCGCGCGATCGCGACGCGCTGCGCCTCGCCTCCCGACAGCTGGCGCGGCAGCGCCGCCGCGCGATGGTCCACGCCGAACGCGCGCAGCAGATCGTGCCCGCGTGCCCGCGCGTCGGCCGTCGCCACGCCGTGCGCGTGCACCGGCGCGAGACAGACGTTGTCGATGGCCGACAGATGCTCGAACAGGCAGTGGAACTGGAACACCATGCCGACCTTGCGCCGCAGCTCCCGCAGCGTCGGCTTCGGGCTGCCGGCGCCGCTCGCCAGCCTCACGCCGTCGACTTCGATCTGCCCGGACTGAAACGCCTCGAGCCCCGCGACCGCACGCAGGATCGTCGTCTTCCCGGAGCCAGACGGTCCCATGATCGCCACGATCTCGCCGCGCGACACCTCGAGGCTCACGTCCGCCAGGATCACGCGCGCTCCGCGCTGCAGCCTCAGGGCGGCGACCCGCAGCACCGTGCCGTTGACGCCGTCCGTCATGGCGGCGTCGTCCTCCAGCGCAGCTCGAGCCGGCGCGCGAGCGCGGCCAGCGGCAGCGACATCGCCAGGTACAGCGCGGCGCACAGCGTGCCGGGTATGACCCAGCTCCCCAGGTTGCTCGCGAAGATCTGCGTCTGTTTGGTGAGCTCGAGCACGGTGAGCACCGAGACGAGCGACGAGTCCTTCAACAGCGCGACGAAGTCGTTCGTCATCGGCGCGAGCGCCAGCCGGAACGCCTGCGGCGCCCGCACCAGCGTCAGCAGTTGCCGCTCGCTGAGGCCGAGCGTCCGCGCGGCCTCGAGCTGGCCGGTCGGAATCGCTTCGAGCGCCGATCGGTAGATTTCGCTTTCGTACGCGGCGTAATTCAGCGCGAGACCCAGCAGCGCGGCCACGAACGCCGGCAGGCGGATCGCCGACGCGAGCCCGTAGTACAGGACGAAGAGCTGCAGCAGAATCGGCGTGCCGCGGATCAGCTCGACGTACGCCGTCAGCCAGGCGCGGGCGATGCGGCCGCCGTAGACGCGTCCGGTGGCGATGCCGACGCCGATCGTCACCGCCAGGGCCATCGACAGGCACGACAGCACGATCGTCACGACCGACGCGCGCAGCAGCGACGGAAGATAGCGTCCCGCCGCTTCCCATTTGCCCATCGTCGCCGCGCTGCCCGAGGTATCGAAGCCGGTGACCGCCGGCACCGGAACACCGGCGAGCAGCCGCTCGTACAGCCTCGGCTGATCGTCGTTCCAGACCGACCACGTCCTGAAGATTCGCTCGAGCCTGCCGTCGCGCATCGCGGCGCGCAAAATCTCGTTGAGGCGGTCGCGCAACGGCGCGTTCTGCCGCGAGAGGGCACCGACATAATGGCCGATCGCGACCGTTTGCGGCTGAATCGTGAAGCCCGGGATCGTCCGGTGACGCCGCTCGGCGAGCACGTTGTCCAGCAGCACGGCATCCACACGACCGATCACCAGATCGCTGTACGGGTGCACGTCGTCGTCGTACGACACGACGCGCAGGCCGTGGTCGCGCTCCGCGCGCAGCAGGATCTCGTACGCGACCGTGTCGCCCAGCGTGCCGACTGTTTTGCCGCGGAGATCGGAAAGCGACTGGAACCGCGCCGCATCGGCGTCGCGGACGCTCAGCACTTCTCTGAACTCGTAGTACGGCACCGTGACGGCCAGCGTCGCGCGTCGCGCGGCCGAGTCCTCGATGCCGCTCATCCCGATGTCGGCGTCGCCGCGGGCAATGCTCTGATCGATCGACCTGAACTCCACGTTCAGGAACACGGGTGTCCGGCCGAGGCCGCGGGCCAGCAGCGCGGCGATCTCGACGTCGAATCCGGTGACCCGATCGGGATGCGACGGATCGGCCTCGACAAACGGCGCACCCCCCTCCGGGTCGCCAGCCCAAC